>JAPPBA010000131.1 GCA_026705295.1 Candidatus Palauibacter australiensis | reverse complement strand
GGCAGGAGGGGATCGACCCGTGGACGGCGACGAGCCTCTGGATGGGCGACCCCCTGGATCTCGACTGGGCGCTCTGGGTCCTCTGGGCGCAGTACGACACCAGGCCGCTGGCCGCGTGAGGGAGCTTGCGGGGCCGCGGTTCCCGGCTCCTTGACGCGGTGACGCCATGGTGTGATGGTGCGACACCATGAGAACCACATTAAACCTCGACGCCGACGTCCACCGCGCCGTGAAGAGCCTCGCGCGGGAGCGCGGAGAGAGTCTCGGCGCCGTCGCTTCGGCGTTGATCCGGCGCGCATTGCGACCACGTCGCACGGCGACTTCGAATGGCCCGGTGTCCCGGATCAGCGGCTTTCCTGTGGTCGACGTGCCCGAAGACGCCCCTCCGATCACGCCCGAGATGGTGGCGGAGGCGTTGGAGGATATCTGATACGCCTCCTGGACGTGAACGTTCTCGTCGCGCTCGCGTGGCCCAACCACATCCACCACAGCCGGGCCGACGCCTGGTTTCGATCGATACGACAAACGGGCTGGGCCACCTGTCCGGTCACGGAATCGGGCTTCGTCCGGATATCGAGCAACGCCAGGGCGCTTGAGGGTGCCCTGATGCCTCAGGAGGCACGCGTCCTGCTTCGCCGAGTGCGGGACATGCCTGGGCACGTGTTCTGGCGCGATGACGTCTCGCCTGCAGCGTCGCGCGAATCGGCCTCCACGGAATCAGCCTTCGAGAAAGTGGTTGGCTACCGCCAGTTCACCGACGCGCACCTCTTGACGCTCGCCATGCATCGAGGCGGGTGCCTTGCGACGTTCGACAGGGGCGTCGCGCAACTGACCCCGCCGGGCGCCTCGGACGCGGTCGACGTGATTCCTTAGCCGTCAGAGCTGCTTCACTTCCTCCGTGATGCGGGCGAGGGCGTCGGAGGCGTCTCCGAAGAACATGCGGTTGTTCCGCAGGTAGAAGAGCGGGTTGTCGATGCCGGCGTAGCCCACCGAGAGCGAGCGCTTGATGACGATGCACGTCTTCGCGCGGTCCGTCTCGATGATTGGCATGCCCCCGATCGGGCTCGAGGGGTCGTCGCGCGCGAGCGGGTTCACCACGTCGTTCGCGCCCACGACCACGGCGACATCGATGTTCTCCATGTCCGGGTTCACGTCCTCGGGCTCGCAGAGCTGCTCGTACGGCACGTTCGCCTCGGCGAGGAGGACGTTCATGTGGCCGGGCATCCGCCCCGCCACCGGGTGTACGCAGTAGCGCACCGAGACGCCGCGCTCGGTCAGCAGGTCGGCGAGTTCGCGCACCCGGTGCTGCGCCTGCGCCACCGCGAGGCCGTAGCCGGGCACGAAGATGACCTGCGAGGCGTAGCCCAGGACCATGGCGGAGTCCTCGGCCTCGATCGGCGTCGCCACCCGGTCGCCGTCCGCCGCGCGCCCCGCCGTCGCCGCGCCGGTCCCGAAGGCGCTGAACAGGACGTTCGCCAGCGAGCGGTTCATCGCGCGGCACATGATGCCGGTGAGGATGAGCCCCGAGGCGCCCACGAGCGCGCCCGAGATGATGAGCGCGTTGTTCTCGAGCACGAACCCGGCCGAAGCCGCCGCGAGCCCGGAATAGGAGTTGAGCAGCGCCACCACGACGGGCATGTCCGCGCCCCCGATCGGAATCACGAACAGGACGCCGAGGATGAGCGCGGCCGCGATCAGACACCCGTAGAAGACGAGGCTCGACTCGAAGCCGACCAGGTAGACCGCCAGGACCACGGCGAAGCCCAGCAGGAGGCCGGCGGAGAACTTCACGAGCGGGTTCGAGATCGCGTTGCCGGTCACGAACCCCTGCAGCTTCCCGAACGCGATCATGCTGCCCGAGAAGGTGACGGCGCCGATCAGCGTCCCGGCCATGATCGACACCCCGGAGTCGATGGCGAGCGCCTCCGTGCCCGCGCCGCCCGCGACCCGCAGGTATTCCCCGACCGCGACGAGGCCGGACGCGGCCCCGCCGAAGCCGTTGAAGACCGCGACCATCTCCGGCATGGCCGTCATCTTCACGGTCCGGGCCATGACGCCACCGATCAGCCCCCCGATGGCGACGCCGGCGATGATCCACGTGTACTCCAGGCCGCTCTCGAGCAGCGTCGCGATCACCGCGAGCAGCATGCCGACGGCGGCGAGCCGGTTGCCGCCCGCCGCCGTTTCCGGATGGCTGAGCCGCTTGATCCCGAGGATGAAGAGAACGGCGGACGCCAGGTAGGCGAGCGGGATGATCGTGGAGAATCCGGACATTTCCATCGCTCAGCTCGCGTCCTTGCTCTTGAACATCTGGAGCATGCGGTCGGTGACGAGAAAGCCGCCGACGACGTTGATCGTGGCGAGGATCAGCGCCGCCAGCCCGATCCACCGCATGAGATGCGCGTCTCCGGCGCGTCCGATCACGAGCAGCGCGCCCACGATCGAGATCCCGGAGATCGCGTTCGACCCCGACATGAGCGGCGTGTGCAGCGTGGGCGGCACCTTCGTGATGAGTTCGAAGCCCACGAACATCGCGAGCACGAACACATACAGTCCGATCAGGAGCGTTCCTTCCATCGGCCAGGCCTCGTCGTTGGGTTGCGCCCGGGAGCGACGGCTCCGGGCTCCGTCATCATGCGTGCGTCACGCGTGCGTCACGCGCCGAACCGGACCTCGCCCGCGTGCGTCACGCAGCAGGGCCCGATCACGTCGTCCTCCAGGTCCACCGCCACGCCCTCCTCCCCGATCATCGGCTTCACGAGCGCGGAGAGGTTGCGTCCGAGCAACTGGCTGGCGTGGTAGGGAAGCGAGCCGGGCACGTTGAGCGGGGCGTGGATCGTCACGCCGCGCTCAACGACCGTCTCTCCGGGCGACGAAAGGGCACAGTTGCCCCCCGCCTCGCCGGCCAGATCGACGATCACCGAGCCCGTCTTCATCCGGTCCACCGTCTCCTCGGTGATCAGCACCGGGGCGGGTCGGCCCGGCACGAGCGCCGTCGTGATGACGACGTCCGCGCGCGCCACGTGCTGCGCTAGCAGCTCCCGCTGCCGCGCCTGCTCCGCCTCTTCGAGTTCCTTCGCGTAACCGCCCTCCGTCTCCGCGTCCTCCGCCGCGCCCTCGGCGCCCTCGGCACCCTCCTGCAGGTCCACGAACTTCGCGCCGAGGCTCTCGACCTCCTCGCGCACGGCGGCGCGGATGTCGTAGCCCCAGGTGTCCGCGCCGAGCCGGCGCGCCGTCGCGAGCGCCTGCAAGCCCGCGACCCCCGCCCCGAGCACGAGCACGCGCGCCGGTGAGAGCGTCCCCGCCGCCGTCATGAGGAGGGGAAAGATCCGTCCCAGCGAGTTCGCGCCGAGAAGGACGGCCTTGTAGCCCGCCAGGTTGCTCTGCGAGGAGAGGGCGTCCATCGACTGCGCGCGCGTGATCCGCGGCACGAGTTCCAGCGCCAGCGCCGTGACCCCGCCCCCGGCCAGCCGCTCGATCAGCGCCGCGTTCTCGTGCGGGCGGAGGAGGCAGGCGAGGACCGTACCCTCCCGGAGTCCGTCCGCCTCCGCCTCGGAAGGCGGGGCGACCCTGAACACGATGTCGGCTTCGCCCAGGAGCTGGCCGGCGTCGGCGACGATCTCCACGCCCACCTGCTCGTAGTCTGTGTCGGGGAATCCGGCCGCCAGCCCCGCCCCCGCCTCGATGGCGATCGAAATGTCATCCGAGCGCAGGCGCTTCGCCCCGTCCGGCGTGAGGGCGACCCGCGACTCCCCGGCGGCGGTCTCCCGCGGGACACAGATTCGAACGCTCAAGGGCGACTCCCATCATCCACGGTGTTGATCCACGGTGTTGATTCACGGTTCTGCTGCGTATGCGGCGGCGCCGCGAATCTTGACCGCCTGACCGCCGCGCGCAACGCACCGCACGGCGCGAGAACGCTCTCGATTGCGCGGCGGGGCCGGTGAGTGCCTATTCCCGGAAAGTTCCAGCCCCAGGAGGACCGCATGTTTCGCCGTTCGTTCACCGCCCTCGCCACGACGGCTGCCGCGCTGTCGGTTGCCGCGCTTTCGGTCGTTGCCGCGGATCTGGCCGCCCAGGACGCGGTCGCGCTCGCCGTTGCGCCCATCCCCACCGAAACCGAGCAGGCGACCGCGAAGGTCATCCAGAAGCAGGGGGACGAGTGGGTGACGCTGCGCGAGGGCGCCGGGCCGTTCGTCTGCGTCGCGGACGACCCCGCCGCCGACGGCTTCCACTCCGCCTGCTATCACACGTCGCTCGAGCCCTACATGGCGCGCGGCCGCGAACTCACTTCGCAGGGGACCGTCGGCCGGCCCAACGTCGAGCAGCGGATGGCCGAGATCGAGGCGGGTACGCTGGAGATGCCGAGTTACGCCTTCCTGCACGCGATCTACGCGGCCGAAGGCTGGTCCGGAGACATGGATGCGGTGCAGCGGCACCAGGCGGTCATCTACACGCCCTTCGCGACCGCCGAAGATCTGGGTCTCCCCACGAGGGCGACGAGGGGCGCGTGGCTGATGGGGGCGGGTACGGCGAACGCCCACGTCATGATCACGCCCTAGGCGACCCGCCGATCCCGTAGCGTCGGATGAACCGTGGCTGAACTCACGCGACACCAGTTGAGCGCACTGCTGCTCAGCGCCCTGCGCGACAGGGGGCTGGGCGCGCGGGACCTCTTCGAGGGCCGCCAGGAGCCGCTCTCCTGGTTCTTCCGCGTCGTGGCCTACGACCAGTCAGAGCTCGACATCCTCGAGTCCGGCGCGCTGGACACCCTCCACGCGCCGTCCGCCATGGTCGAACTCGTCATCGACGAGATGGCGCTCGGCCTCGCCAACATCGGCACCGAGGGGCTCGGCACCTACCTCGCCTCGCCCCCATCGGACGTCCCGGGCCACAACGCGCGCGACGCGCTGGAACTCGACGGCGAGGTGATGCTCGGATACGTCCACATCGACGTCGCGCCTCCCGCCCT
Source organism: Candidatus Palauibacter australiensis (assembly GCA_026705295.1). Classification (NCBI taxonomy): domain Bacteria; kingdom Pseudomonadati; phylum Gemmatimonadota; class Gemmatimonadia; order Candidatus Palauibacterales; family Candidatus Palauibacteraceae; genus Candidatus Palauibacter; species Candidatus Palauibacter australiensis. The sequence continues at coordinate 10,970 of JAPPBA010000131.1, read as the reverse complement.
CTGGCTGGACGAGCGGGAGTCGAACCCCTCGCGCAACGACGCGCTCGCGACGCGGCTCTCCAAGGTGGCGCAGGAGGTGGGGGCGGTCTCGGACACGGTCGAGGTGCACATCGAGGGCGCGCTCGACCCGGACGGCGGGTGGACCGATCCGACGGAAAACGTGCGCCCCGCCGGTGTGGCGGTCCACTTCACCTTCGACATCCCCCTCGTCGGCACGGGGAAGCGGGAACTCGCCAAGGTCTTCGCGCGGGCGGCGGAAGGGGCCCGCGACGCGGTGGAGGGGATGCGGTCCGTCTTCCGCGGAGACGGCGAATAGCCGCCCGCGGCAAAACCCGCCGCCTCGTTTTCTCCGCCGCAGCCTGCGCCGCCGGCCTCTTCGCCGGCTGCGATGCCTCCGCCCCGCCGGTCTCGATCGACTGGGTCGAGGAGGGGGACGGCGCCCGCGCGCGTCTCCTGTCGTTCCGGGGGGAGCCCGGGGGCGGCTTCACGTCGCTGGAGCCGCGGAGAACGGGCATCGAGGCGGTCCCCACCGTCTCGCGGGAGGCCCGGCTCGCGAACCGCACGCTCATCCACGGCGTCGGCGCAGCGCTCGGGGACGTGGACGGGGACGGCTGGGTCGACCTCTACCTCTGCATGCTGGACCGGCCGAACGTCCTCTACCGCAACCTGGGAGGCTGGCGCTTCGAGGACGTGACGGCGCGCTCCGGGGCCGGGCTCGGGGACCGGCTGTCGCGGGGCGCCGTGCTCGCCGATGCGGAGGGCGACGGCGACCTCGACCTCTTCGTTGCCGTACACGGGGGGACGAACGCGCTCCTCCTGAACGACGGGAGCGGCGTCTTCGAGGAGGTCGACGCGGGGTTCGAAGGGGAATGGGGAAGCAGCACGCTCGCGCTCGCCGACACCGACGGGGACGGGGACCTCGACGCGTACTTCGCCAACTACAAGACGGTGCAGGCGGACGACCTCTTCAGCCCCGAGGAGCGGAGTCCGCGGGAGATGGCCGATCGGGTGGGGGACGAGCTGGTCGTGAGGCCGCCCTACGACCGCCACTACCGGCTGCGGCTGGAGGGAGAGCGGGTGCTGCGGTTCGAACTCGCGGATCCGGACGAGTTCTACCTCAACGATGGGTCGGGCCGCTTCGAACCCGTCGGCCTCGGAGGCGGAGCGTTTCGGGGTGCGGACGGCGAGCCGGTCGCGGAGGTGCCGCGGGCGTGGGGACTGGTCGCGCGCTTCTTCGATGCGGACGACGACGGGGACGCCGACCTCTTCGTCGCCAACGACCTGGGGAGCCGGGACGGGTTCTGGCTCAACGAGGGGGGCGTCTTCACCGCCGCTTCGGAACTCGCCTTCCGCACCGAGAGCGCCTCCTCGATGGGGGTCGACTTCTCGGACATCGACGGAGATGGCGACACGGACTTCGTGACGACGGAGATGCTCTCGCCCGATCCGGTGCGGAGGCGGGAGCAGGTCGCCCTCGGCGCGGCCGGATGGACGCCCCCCGGCGGGCACGGGACGCGGGTGTCGGCGGACCGGAACACCCTGCAGCTCAACCGGGGCGACGGGACCTGGGCCGAGACGGCGCGTGCGGCGGGGCTCGACGCCTCGGAATGGACGTGGGGCGCGATGTTCCTCGACGTCGAACTCGACGGCTACGAGGACCTGCTGATCACGAACGGACACGGCTGGGATCCGCTCGACGGCGACACGCAGGAGGCGCTGCGGACCGGCCGCATCCAGGTGGACTGGCGCGAGGAACTCGGGGTGTTTCCGCCGCTCCGGCTGCGGAACCTCGCGTTCCGCAATCTCGGCGACGGCGCCTTCGTCGACATGACCCGAAGCTGGGGATACGGGACGGAGCCGGACGTGAGCCACGGGATCGCGGCGGCGGACTTCGACCGGGACGGCGACCGCGACGTCGTGATCACGCGCCTGGACGAACCGCCGCTCATCCTGCGGAACGACGCCGGGAGGGCGCGGGTCGCCCTGCGCGTGCTCGGGGAGGCGGGAAACACGCAGGCGATCGGGGCGCGCGTGACGCTGGCTGCGCCGCCGGGCACAGGCTCGGGCCCAGGCCCGGGCACGGTCCCCCTCCAGACGCGGCAGGTGACCTCCGGCGGCCTCTACCTGTCCGGCTCGGATCCGGGGCTCACCTTCGCGATGGGCGATCGCGAGGCGGCCGAAGCGATGATCACGTGGCCTTCGGGGCGGAGCCGCACCGTCCGCGTGCTCGCGAACCACGCCTACGAGGTGGAGCCGCCCCCCGATGGCGGGGCCGGCGAGGGCGAGCCGGAGCATGTGGCCGTGCCGGGCGGCGATGCCGGGGCGGGGAGCGGCGCGGCGCTCTTCGCCGAAAGGGAGGCGGTCGGGCGGCACGGCGAATCGGCCTTTGATGAGCTGGCCCGGCAGCCGCTCGTGCCGCTCGAGCTGTCCCGCGGCGGCCCGGGCGTGGCGTGGGTGGATGCGGATGCGGATGGCGACCCGGACCTGCTCATCGGCGCGGGGGCGGGAGGCCGCGCCCAGCTCGCCGTCAACGAAGCCGGGCGGCTGGCGGACCCCGTGCCCATCGGCGCCCCCGCCGTCGGCGACCACACGTCCATCATCGCGCTCCCCACAGCCGGTCGCCCGGTCATCATCGCGGGCGTCAGCGCCTGGGAAGCCCGCTCGCCGGCCGACCTCGACGCGATTCCGCCCCTCGCCCGCCTCGATGCGGGCCCCGCGCCGGCCGTCCCGCCGAGCCGCCACGCGACGGGCCCCCTGGCGGCCGCCGACGTTGACGGAGACGGCGACCTCGACCTCTTCGCCGGCGCCCGCGCCACCCCCGGCGCCTACCCCCTGCCCGCCGACTCGAGACTGCTCCTGGCCGAGGGCGGCGACTCGGGCGGCGACCCGGGCGGCGACCTGGGCGGCGACCCGGGCGGCCACTGGGTCGTTGACGCCGAGGCCGCCGAGACGCTGCGCGGGATCGGCCTCGTCTCCGGGGCCGTGTTCTCAGACGTGGACGGCGACGGCGATCCAGACCTCCTCCTCGCGCTGGAGTGGGGACCGGTCCGGCTGCTGGAGAACGACGGGGGACGCTTCAGCGACGCGACGGAAGCCTGGGGCCTGGCCGCGCACACCGGCCGCTGGAACGGCATCGCGACGGGAGACTTCAACGGGGATGGCCGCCCCGACCTGGCGGTGACGGCGTGGGGAGCGAACACCGGGCGCTTCGCGAGCCCCGAGCGGCCCGTCGGCGCCGTCGCGTCCGACTTCGACGGGAACGGGCTCGTCGACCTCATCGAGTTCGAGACCGGTGCGGACGGCGTCCGGCGTCCCGTGCGCGACTACCTCACGCTCGGGAGGACGCTCCCCTTCCTGCGGCGGGCGGCCCCCACGTTCGAGACCTTCGCCCGGAGCTCCGTCGACGACCTCCTCGGAACGGGACGCACGGGACTCTACCGGACGAGCGCCGTCACGCTGCTGCACACCGTTTTCCTCAATGCGGGGGGGCGGTTCGAGCCGCGCCCGCTGCCGGCGGCCGCCCAACTCGCCCCCGCGTTCGGCGTCGCCGTGGCGGACTTCGACCGGGACGGCCGCGAGGACCTCTTTCTGGCGCAGAACTACTTTGCGACGCCGCAGGGTCTCGGGCGCCACGACGCGGGTCGCGGCGACGTGCTGCTCGGCGACGGGGCGGGCGGGTTCACGGTCCTCGAGGCGGAGCGGAGCGGGGTCGAGGCGTACGGAGACGGCCGCGCGGTCGCCGTGGCCGACTTCGACGCCGACGGGCGCTGGGACCTGGCCGTCGGGCAGAACGGAGCCGAGACCGCCATCTTCCGCGGGCAGGGCGGGGCGCCGGGCCTCCGGGTTCGGCTGTCGGCGGCCGGGGCGTCGGCGGCCGGGGCGTCGGCCGCCGGCGTGTCCCCGGGGGGCGCGTCTCGCGGCGTCGCCGGCGGCCGGCTGCGGCCGAGGTACGCCGACGGAAGCGAGGGTCCCGCGCGGGAGATCCAGTTTGGGAGCGGGTATTGGTCCTTCAACGGGTCCGTGCAGGTGCTGGGGCGCGCGGCGGACATCCGCGCCCTGACCGTACGTTGGCCGGACGGCGTCGAGGAGACGTTCCCGGTGGAGGCCGGAGCGCCGGAGGTGACGCTGAGGAAAGGCGAGGGTTCGTGAGAGTCGACGGCGCGGTGGCCCGGACGCGGGGCCGGCTCACGGTGGCTGCGGGACGGCTCGCGGCTGCGCGGCTGACGGCTGCGCTGCTTGCCGTCGCGCTGCCCATCGGCTGCGGAGAACCGGCCGCCGACCCCGCGGGCCGCGGCCCCTCGGACGGGACGCTCGAGATGGCCGCCCGCCTGCTCGCGCTGGCCGACTCGGCAGACCCCCTGCTCGACGAGCAACTCAACACCGAGCGCCTCCGCTACCTCACGAACCTGCCGCCCTCGCCCGACGGCGCGGAGATGCTCGTGCGCGTCGCGAACGCCGCGCGGGAACTCCTGAACGCGGGACACACCCAGCCCGCGCTCGAACAGCTCATCTTCGTCGACCAGACGCTGGAGCAAACCCCGGCCGAGCCCTTCCCCGGCTTCCGCCGCTCCATCGAGGAACTCATCGGGATCGCCTTCCTGCGCCTCGGCGCCGAGGTTGCGTGCCCCGCCGCGGGACCCGCCGCGGGCACCGTCGAGCCGGCCCTGGAGCGCTCCCCCTGCTGGCCCGCCGTGCCCCCGGCTGTCTCCGGCCCCGCCCCCGCCCCCGGTCCGGTCTCCGATTCGGCGCGCGCGGCCCTGAACGCGGCGATCGGCTGGCACCGGTCGCTCCTGCAGTTGCGCCCCGACGACCTGCGGGCGCGCTGGGTCCTGAACCTCGCCGCCATGACCGCCGGCACGTGGCCCGACAGCGTCCCGCCCCAGTACCGGATCGAGGCGACCGCCGTGGGCGGGACCGGAGAGTTCCCCCGCTTCGAGGAGGTGGCCACGCGCGCCGGTCTGGACGCGGTCTCCCTCTCCGGCGGCGCCATCGTCGATGACCTCAACGGCGACGGCCTGCCGGACGTGATGACGTCCTCGCGCGGCCTGCTGCACCCACTCCGCTACTTCGAGAGCGATGGCGCGGGCCGCTTCGTCGACCGCACCGCCGAGGCGGGGCTCGAGGGCCTCCTCGGCGGGCTCAACCTCGTCCACGCCGACTACGACAACGACGGCGACGCCGACGTCTTCGTCCTCCGCGGCGGCTGGCTCGTCCAGCCGCTCCCCAACTCCCTCCTGCGCAACGACGGCGGCGTCTTCGCCGACGTGACGCGGGAGGCCGGACTCTACTCCGAGCACCCCACGCAGACCGGCGCGTGGGCCGACTTCGACGGCGACGGCTGGCTCGATCTCTTCATCGGAAACGAGTCGAGGGACAGCCTGGCCCACCGCAGCGAACTCTACCGGAACCGCGGCGACGGCACGTTCGAGGAGGTCGGCGCGGCCGTCGGCATCGACGCGACCGACTTCGTGAAGGGCGTCACCTGGGGGGACTACGACAACGACGGCCGCCCGGACCTGTACCTGTCGATCCTCCACGCTTCCAACCGCCTGTACCGGAACCTGGGCCCGACGGAGGATGGCGGCTGGGCCTTCGAGGATGTGACCGCGACGGCCGGCGTCGGGGAACCGCAGGCCAGCTTCCCCACCTGGTTCTGGGATTTCGACAACGACGGCTGGCTCGACATCTACGTCGCGGGCTACGCCGCGCAGACCGCGGACCTCGTGCGCGAGATGACCGGCGAACCGCACTCCGCCGCCCTCCCGCGCCTGTACCGGAACCTGGGGGACGGCACCTTCGCCGATGTCACCGCCGCGCAGGGTCTCGACCGGATCATGTACGCGATGGGATCGAACTACGGCGATCTCGACGGCGACGGCCGGCTCGACTTCCTCGTTGGGACGGGCGATCCCGACCTCCGGCAGTTGATGCCGAACCGAATGTTCCGCAACCTCGGCGACCGCTTCGAGGAGATCACCGGCGCGGGCGGGTTCGGGAGCCTGCACAAGGGACACGCCGTCTCCTTCGTGGACATCGACAACGACGGAGACACCGACGCCCATATCCAGCTCGGGGGCGCCATGGAGGGGGACCTCTCGCCGAACGCCCTGTACGAGAACCCCGGGTTCGACCACCGCTGGATCGCGCTCACGCTGGTGGGCGAACGGGCGAACCGGCCCGGGATCGGCGCCCGCATCGCGGTGACGGTCGAGGGCCCGGACGGCCCGCGACGCATCCACCGCCGCGCCGGCACGGGCGGGAGCTTCGGCGCGAACCCGCTGCGCCAGGAGATCGGGCTGGGCCGGGCGACCCGGATCGAGTCCGTCGAGATCCGCTGGCCGGGTTCGGGCACCGTGGACCGGATCACCGGCCTCGCCCTCGACCGCGCCTACCGCATCCGCGAGGGCACGGGCATCGCCGAACCGCTGGAGAGACCCCGGATCCGCCTCGGCGGCTAGCCGCCCCGGCCAGGGTCGCGGGGCTCCGCGCCGAAGCCCTCCAGGGACAGGACCCGCCGCACCAGGTCCACCTGCCGCGAGATGCCCTGTTTGCGGTAAAGCTGCTTCAGATGCCACCGAACGGTCTCTTCCGTACGCTCGATCAGCCGCGCGATGTCCTTCACCGTTTGGCCGGTCGCAAGCGCCACGGCCAGCTCGCTCTCCATCCGCGTCAGGTCAAGGGCCCTTGCCACATGAACCGGATCGAGCCGGGCGCGGCTGGTGGAATCTACGAGGAGGACGACCGCTCCCAACCTGCGCGCACGGAAGTGCGGATAGTCATCGCCCGCCGGGGCGATGTGCAGAGCCAGCCGTTCGGGGCGAGAAGAAGGCTGCGTGATCGCCATGGAGCCGGTGGAGCCCTGCACTCCCCAGGGCCGCAGGGCGAGCGCCAGCAGGCGAGACAGTTCGGCGTTCTCCTCCGGCATCCGGGCATGCAGGAACCCCTCCAGGTCCATCAGGCCATCGCGCTGCCGCAAGGTCTCCAGCGCCCGGTCGTTCGCCGTTATGATCCGGCAGCGCCGGTCGAGATGGATGACACCGATACGCGGGCTGGCGATGAGACCGCTGGCGGAGATCGCCCCCGCCTCGGCTTCGACCAGCGCGTGGCGCAGGATCGCGGACTGGTGAATATGCGGCTGGAGTCGGCGGATCAGCCGGATCTGATCGGAACTCCAGCCTCCCGGCTCGGTGGAATCGAAGAGCTCCCAAACGGCACCTAGGCCATTGGGGCCGTCCAGCCGCATGCTGAGGCCGTTCTGCGCCTTGGTGTCGACCAGCGCTTCGTTCCAGGCGGGCGATGTCCTCTTCTCCGCGTCCGTGTACAGATCTCCCACGGATACAAGGCGCCCGTGCTCCAGTTGAGCGACGCGCGGGACACGCTCGTCCGTGGCCCAGTAGTCGGTGAAATACCGGTGTTCCCAGTCCTTGCGGCGCTGTCCGAAGAGGCAGACCTGGTTAAGGAAGACCGCGGGATCGGCTCCCTGTGCGCCGTAGAGCGTCAGGGCGCTGCCGCTCACATGATTGACTTCGCCGATCAGCCGATGGACCTCGACCCACCGCGCTTCGTCGAACGCGGCCTCATTCAACAAGGCCAGGATGCTGTCGTACGTATCCCCTCGGGATTTCATCTGCGTAGGCGTCGCCCTCGTTAACCCGGTCGTCGGCGTGTCGTCACCGACGATTGTTACGAGCGCGCCCCTCGTTTGACTACTCCCCAATTTTAGGTGCATTCCCCCCTGTTTTAGGGGGAGAGAAGTAAAGTCTATCTGCCTGCAACCGAACGTTTTGCGGGCTCTGTCAGAGTATCAGCGCCCGTTCCCGTCGGCGGTGGACCTCCCGCTATGAAGCCCCAGGGAGCTGCCGCGCGTACCGCCGATTTCGCCGATCATACGATCCACGTGGGGCCACGCGCTTGGAGATTCGTTTTCGCGCACTGTCGAACCTCGCCGGCCCGTAGGCACATAGGTATTGCCCTACAGCACATACATATTATGCATGCGTCCGTTTGCATGAACCCCCCAATTTTGGGGGGTTGCACCTGCTTTTGGGGGGAGAGATCGGGAGCGGTTTACGGTCCCCGAGGGTTCTACGGAACCGTCGCGCCGTTGCCGGCCGGGGCTTCGGGCCCGTTGCCGGCACCGAAGCCGAGGCCGAGTTGGGCCCCGAGGGTGAAGCGGGGGCCTGCGGGCGAGTGGTTGAGGGAGGCGGACCAGTTGAGGAGGCGGTCGCCGGGGATGCGGAGGCCGTAGTTGCCTCGGATGTCGAGCGCCCACGGGTCGCGGGTGTTCGCGGTCGGTTTGCCGGCGTTGGCGGCCGGGTCGCCGTCCGCGGTCGCTGACGCGGGGGCGTAGCGGCTGTAGATCTGCTCCTGCCAGAGGGCGTCACTGCCGGTGGCGGCGTCTCCCCAGCGCGGGGACATGGAGAGGGACAGGCCCTCGCCGCCGGGGTTTCCGAGGCTGAGGGTGAGGCCGAGGCCGCGCTCCTCGTAGCCGGCCACGGAGTGGACGGCGAGCATGCGGCCCTGCGCGTCGATGCGCAGCAGCCCGGCCCGGGCCCGCAGGCCGCCGGTGAGTTCGAGGCCGGTGCCGGGCTGGCCGGCGCCGCCGTCGCGCCGCACGTGGGCCTCGCCGAACGGGGCGAGGGTGAGCCCGCCGAGCCGGATCTGCTGGGACAGATCGGCGCCGAAGCGCAACTGGTTCACGGCCGCGGTCTGGCCGTGGAGGGTCTCCGTTCCGGCGTCGGTGGCGAGTTCGGCCCAGCCCGCGTCGGCCCGCAGGCCGAGTTCGAAGCCGCCGCCCGCGGCGAGCCGCCGGCGCAGTTCGACGAGGCCGAGACGCAGGCCGAGGCCGCTGGTTTCGGTGCGTCCGGAGTCGCGCACGTTGTCCGCATCGCCCCAGCCGGCGCCCGCGGTGGCCCACAGCGAAGTCGCGCCGCTGGACCACTGCAGGTAGGGGTGGACGGCGACGAGGCGCGTCTCGAGCGATCCGTTCGCCCGGCCTGCGCGCCAGTCGCCGGTGCCGCGGCTGCGGGCCACGGCGAGGCCGAGCATCCAGTGGTCGCTGAGCCGGGTGTCCACGCCCACGTAGCCGGTCTGCAGCTCGCCCTTGTAGTCGCTCGCGCCGGAGGGCGCGCCCTGGAACGTCTGGACATCGCCCTGCCCCCAGAGCTGGAAGCGCAGGCCTCCACCGCCGCCGCCGGCTTCCTGGCCGCCGCCGAAGGCGAACTGGAACTCGGAGCCGCGCAGCGGATCGCGTCCGCCCTGGAAGCGGGGGACGAGATCGCCGAAGCGGAAGAGGTCGCCGAGGCTCGCGCCGTCGCCGGAGCCGTCCATCGCGCCCCTGGAGGCCGCGCCCCTGGAGGCGTCAGCGCCCATCGCGGTGCCGGTCACGGGCATGCCCGTCGCGGCCATGGATGTGCCCGCGCCCAGCGGCGCGCCGGTCGACGTCATGGGGGGGCCGCCAGCGCCCGGCGTGCCGAGCCCGGCGCCCGGGGCGGCCCGCGAGTGGGCGCGCGAGGTGATGCCGGAGAGCCAGCCCGACCACATGCGCTCGGCTTCGGCCCGCGCTGCCTTCGTCCCGAGCGGGACCTTGCGGCCCATGAGCGTGAGTCCCGACGCCTCGGTGCGGCTCGCCGACGTCCGCCGGCCCAGCGTCATGCGCACGCTCGCCAGGTGTGACCGGGCCAGCCCCGCCATCGCGTGCGACACCACGTCGCGCGCCGCACGGTCCGACACGCCCACCGCCACCGTCTGCGTCGCCGTCAGGCCGCCCGCATCGGCCGCCGTCACCGTCACCTCCGCCGTGCCGTAGCCCGCCGGCACGAGCGTCAGCACGCTGCCGGCGACCGACGCCTCGACCACCGACGGGTTCGACGAGGAGGCACGGTACTCGAGCGCGTCGCCGTCCGTGTCCGAGAAGAACGGGCTCAGTTCGATGCTCGCCGGCTCGCCGCCCTCATCGAGCGACTGGCTCGGGATCGTCCCCACCGCGGCCGGCGCGTCGTTGACCGGCATGACCATCACCTCGACCGACGCTTCCGCCGTACCGCCGTTGCCGTCGTCGATCTCGTAGGCGAACGCGTCCGTGCCGTGCCAGTTCGCAGCCGGCGTGTAGCGCACACCGCCTGCGGCGATCTCCGCCGTCCCGTTCTCCGGCGCCGTCACGGACGACACGCGCAGGCCGTCGCCGTCCGGATCCGTGTCGTTGGCGAGCACGTTCACCGTCACCGGCTCGTCCTCTAGCGTCGTCGCCTGGTCGTCGGCCGCCTCCGGCACATCGTTCACCGGCGCCACCGTCACCTCGACGGCCGCGGACGCCGTCCCGCCGGCACCATCGTCCACCTCGTACATGAACGCGTCCGTGCCGTGCCAGTTGGCGGCCGGCGTGTACAGGATCCCGCCTGCCGCCGTCACGGCCGCCGTCCCGTTGGCCGGCGCCGACACCGACGACACCCACAGGCTGTCGCCGTCGATGTCCGTGTCGTTGGTAAGCACGTCGATCTCGACCGCGCCGTCCTCGTCCGCCGAAGCCGCGTCGTCGGCCGCCTCCGGCGCGTCGTTCACCGGCGCCACCGTCACCTCGACCGATGCCTCCGCCGTCCCGCCGTTGCCGTCGTCCACCTCGTACGTGAACGAGTCCGTGCCGTACCAGTTCGGATCGGGCGTGTACAACACCCCGCCGTCCGCCGAGACTGCCGCCGTCCCGTTCTCGGGCATCGTCACCGACGACACCCGAAGGCTGTCCCCGTCGGCGTCCGTATTGTTGGCCAGCACACCAATCTCGACCGCCACGTCCTCGTCGGTCGACGCCGCGTCTCCCGCCGCCTCCGGAAGCTCGTTCACGTTCACGACCGTCACCACGACCTCGGCCTCCGCCGACTCGCCCGCCGGGTCGCTCGCGCTCACCGTCAGTGCGTAAAGGTTCGGCTCCGCCTCGAAGTCCTCGCCGGGACCCACGTACAGCACCGCACCGT
>JAPPBA010000130.1 GCA_026705295.1 Candidatus Palauibacter australiensis | reverse complement strand
CTCCAGGTTCAGGGCGCGCAGACTCTTCAGTCGGCCAAGTTCCGGCGGAACGGGACCGCGGAACTGGTTGTGGCCCAGATCGATCTCCTGGAGGCGGACTGCGTTCCCGAGTTCCGGCGGCAGTCGGCCCGTCAGCTTGTTCCTGTATAGGTCCAACGTCTCGAGATAGCGGAGGCGTCCGAGCTCCGGGGCGAGGGTTCCGACGGCGCCGTTTTCCCTGAGTTCGAGACGGGTCACGCGGTCATCCGTTCCCGTCTCCACGCCGTACCATTCCGCCAGCGGCGCGTCCGTCAGCCAGTTGTCGCTGTGACGCCATGATGGTCCACCCGCGGCATGATAGAAGGCAGCGAGGATACCCCGGTCCGTCGAGTCCACGTTCACGGCGACCGTGTCCGTTGCCGTGCCGGAGGCCGCCACGATCTCGGCCGTCCCGTTCGACGCCGCGGTCACAAGCCCGCCGTCGGAGACCGTTGCGACGCCGGAGTCGCTCGAACTCCACTCGACGGTCGCACCGGCGACCTCGCGACCGTTCGCATCGTATACGGTGGCGGACAACCGCGCCGTGTCCCCGACCGCCGCGAACGAGACGTCCTGTGGCACCGCGTTCAGTCGCGCCGCGACCTGTTCGACGCGCACCGCGGCTGAGCCGGACGCCGCGCCGGACGTGGCGGTGACTGACGCTTCGCCGTTCGAAAGCGCCGTGACCGTGCCGGCCTCGACGCTCGCAACCGTGGGATCGCTGCTCGACCAGGTCACCGATGCGTCTGGCAGGACCGCCCCGTCCCGGCTGCGGACCGTCGCCGCAAGAGTTTCGGTGTCGCCCAGGGCCCCGAAGACGACGCGGCCCGGGACCACCTCCACCGTCGCGGCGGACGGCGGATCGGCGGGAGGCTGCGGGGACGGCGGTTCCGGCGTCGGGTCCGGGCCGGCCGGCGACCCCCCGCAGTACCAGGCGAAGCTCACGCAAATCAGCAATAACGCGAGGCTCGCCGACGATATGCGCCGACCAAAGTTCCCTTCGCTCGATCTACTCATGCGCTCGTGTACCTCTCGCTACCCTCCCCGAAAGAGGTGCGGGAGAATCGAGACTGCCGCGTTTCGCGCGCGTGCGCCCCCCAAAGAATATGGAGAGACTTCGCGATCGTTCGTATCGTATTCGGCCGCGAACAACCGCGCCAACGGCCCCGCGCAATGCTGGCGGGCCGGGCCGCGGGGCTCGTGCGCGTGATCAGTCCTCTGCGGCGGGATGAGGACGAGGATGTCGCCGGTGAACTCGACGGGTGCTCCCGCGGGAAGGGGCGCAGGGGGGTGTACTGGAACTCCGGTGCCCGCGGTCCGCCGGTGACCGTGTCGATCCACAGAACGCCGGCTACGGAGCGTCCGGTCTTCTAGCGCTACCGCCGCAAGTAGATTCCCGGTGGCGAAGGCGCACCGTGACGCCCCCGGGAACCGGAACTCAATCGACCAAAAGGGTCACCGCAACGTTCGGGATCTGCTCAGACTCCCGGCAGGCGGGTCAGGCTCCGGGGAGGCGGTAGGAGACGCCTCGGGCGACGGCTTCGTCGACGGTCTCGGGGTCGATGAGCACCGTCACGGAGACGGTTAGGGCCCCCGCGGCAGCGATGTTGAGCGAGAGCGTCGTGGCGGCCGTCGAGTCGGGAAGATCGGCGATCAGAAGGAGATCGTCGTCGCCGAAGGCGTAGTAGAAGCCCTCGAGCGTACCGCCCGCGCTTTCGACCGTCTGGCGCAGCGCGTCGCGGCGTCCGGTGCCGCCCTCGGCGATCAGGCCCTTGAGGCCGGACTGCGTGTAGCTCGTGCGGAACATGTACTTGGCCATGGTTCTCCGTATCCGGTTTTGTATGGTTTGGGGTGGTTTTCGGTCGGTCAGCAGGTAAGGCAGTTGTTGTTGTTGTGAGAGCCCAGGCTCTCGAGGAGCGCGACGGTCTCCGGGAAGGGCGAGACGCGCTGCACGGGGCCGTTCGCCATGTCGGCCGTCGTCTGGCCGCGCCGGCTGACCACCGTGACGTCACCCCCCACTTCCACGAGATAGTGAATCATCTCGTTGTCGCCGCGCGAGGCCGCGTTGTGCAGCGCCGTGTAGCCATTGTGGTCGCGGGCGTTCACGTCCGCACCGAGTTCCTCGACGAGGTACTTCACGGCAGGTATCCAGCCTTCGGGCGTGTGGCGGTGCGCGTTGCCCGCGAACCCCTCGCCGTAGCCGACGCCGGAGGCCGCGTGGATCGGCATCACGCCCGGCCCGCCCGGGGGCACGGGCGGCAGCCCCGAGGCGTCCGGCGCGTTCGCCCGAGCCTGGTCCGCCGCTTCGGCGGCCTCGATCAGCTTGGCCCTCACGTCCGCCTTGAGATTGTCGAGGTCCTTGTCGGGGAACTCCGCCTGCTCCTCCTCCGGCAACTGGTCCCGAATGTCCTGGAGCAGCTTCAGCCGCTCCTCCGGCGGGAGTTCGACGTAGGAGGAGTCGCGCAGCGCGTTCAGCGCCTGCTGTCGCAGGAACTCGTCCGGGGAGAGACGCTGGCGCCGGGGGGGCGCCTTGGTCGGGATGTTCGGGTCGGCCCCGTACTCGACGAGAAGCTTCATCGCCTCGACGTCCGTCGCGTAGGCGGCGCGCCAGAAAGCGGTGGCACCGTTGGTGTCGACGAGACCGCAGTTCCGGTTGCCGCAGCCCGTATAGACCATGTACCACGGATGCCGCGTGATCCGATGGTTGGGATCCGCGCCCGCATCGAGCAGCGAACGCGCCACTTCCAGGTAGTTCGCGCTCTGGAGCGGACGCTCCTGCGGTTGCGGGAAGCGCGTGCGCGGCTGCCAGCGGGCGTTGACTACGGCCCACAGCGGCGAAACTCCGTTGAGATCGGCCGCGATGTTCGGGTCCGCGCCCCGCTCGAGGAGCATGAGCACGAGATCGAACTGGCCGTTGATCGCGGCCATCACGAGCGGACTTGTGCCGTCCGCCGCGCTCACGAGGTCGATGTCCGCACCGCCGTCGAGGAGGGCGACGGTCGACTCCACGTACCCCTGGCGAACCGCGTGCAGGAGCGGTGTCAGGCCGCCGATCTTCTCGACCGGAGGCAGGAAGAGGCGACTGAAGTCGCTGTCGTTCTCTTCTTCCTCCTCCTCTTCTTCGGGAAGGCCCTCCGCATAGATCTCCCGCCCTGCGCGCACGGCGGCCTGGAGTTCGCCGGGCGTCGGCGTGCGCGCCTCGTCCCCCTCCCCGGTGAAGGCCGCGAGCACCTCCGTCTCACGCTGGCGCGCCAGTCGGTCAAGCTTCTCCTGCTCGATGATGTCGATGACGAGCGACGTGACGTCGGGATCCGCCCCGCCCTCCAGCAGCGCGCGGATCGCATCGGCCCGGTTGCCCGCGGCGGCAAAGGTGAGGGGCGTCTGGCCCCACTCCGCCTCGACCGCATCGGGATCCGCGCCCGCGTCGAGCAGAACGGCGACCGCATCGGGGTCTCCCGCCGCCGCGGCGAGGTGAAGCGGCGTGGCGCCGCTGTTCGCAGTCAGCGCCGTCACATCCGATCCCGCGGCGATCAGGTCGCCGAGGATCGCCGCCGAGCCCCGTCGCGCGGCGAGGTGGAGCGGCGTGTACTGCCCGATCCGCGTGACCGCCGCCACATCGGCCCCGGCGTAGATGAGCATGCCGGCGAGTTCCGCGTCGCCCCTGTCGGCGGCCCAGTGCAGGGCGGTCATCCCGTCTCCCTGCGCCGCGTTGACGTCGAGCCCCTGCCGCAGGAGTTCGCGCACCGTCTCGACTTCGCCGCGCATGGCGGCGTCGGCGACGGGCGAATCGGGCGGCGAATGGGGCGTCCCCGCCGAAACGAGGACAGCCGCGCAGAGGACCGCGAAAGCGCGCCGGAGCCTGCCCGCCCGCACGATCAGGTCCCCGCGTCCGTCATGGCGGGGTCGGCCTGGTTGAGCGCCATCGGGCCGGTGCTGTCGCCGAACTCGTGCATGTCGTCGACGCCGAGCCCGTGCAGGACGGACAGCATGGCGTTCGCCATCGGCGTCCCGTCCGGCGCCTTGATGTGCAGGTTGCCCTCCAGCATCCCGTTCCCGTGGCCGATCAGGAAGAGCGGCGCCCGCCGGTGGTTGTGCAGGTTCGCATCGGCCATCGGCGAACCCCACAGGACCACGCTCTGGTCGAGCAGGCTCTCCTCGCCGTGCATGGTGTTCTTGAGCTTGTCGATGAGGTACGGAAGCTGCCCCACGCGGAACTGGTTGATCTTGTTGAACTCCAGCACCGCCTCCTCCCGGTTCCCGTGGTGGGAGGCCGGGTGGAAGGGCCGATCCGACTCGCTGTCGGGGAAGACCCTGTTCTGCGCGTCGCGCCCCGTCTTGAACGAGATCACGCGCGTCATGTCGGTCTCGAGGGCGAGCACCTGGATGTCGAACAGCATCTGCATGTGCTCGGTGAACGAGTCCGGAACGCCGGCCGGCGCCTCGGGCAGGGCACGCTCCTCGCCGCTCGAGTTCCGCCCCTCGACCATCTGAATCCGGCGCTCCAGTTCGCGCACGTTCGTCAGGTACTGGTCCATGCGGCGCGCGTCCTCAGCGCCGAGGGTACGCTGCACGGAGGAGATCTCGCCCGAAATCCAGTCGAGGATGCTGCGCCGCGTGGCCCGCCGCGCCGCCCGCTCCGCCTCGGTGCCGCCGGCGCCGAACAGAAGGTCGAAGGCGACGCGCGGATCGCGGATCATGGGCAGCGGTTCGGTCGGCGATGCCCAACTCAGCGAGTCGGTGTACGCGCACGAGTAGTTGTACGTGCAGCCGCCCGCCTGATCGAGGTTCTCGATACAGAACTGCATCGACGGCATCGGCGTTTCCTGGCCGAAGCGCTGCGCGTAGATCTGGTCCATCGAGGTCCCGCAGAAGATGTCCGACCCCTGCGTCTGCTTCGGATGGGCCTGCGTGAGGAACACCGCGCTCGAGCGGAAGTGATCCCCCCCGATCTCGGGCGGCGTGAACGCCTCGGCGTTCCGCACGTCCGTGTTGCTGACGATCGTCAGGTGCTCGCGGTACGGCCGCAGCGAGACGAGCGCGCTCTCATCGATGATCTCGAACTCGCGTCCGGCCTTTTCCGGCGCGAAGAGGAACTTCGTCGCACCGTGCTCGCGGTTGCACCCCGCGAGGCCGTGCACCTCCTCGATCGCGATGAGACGGGTCCCCTTCCCCTCCGTCAGGCTCTTCGCGCTCGTCGATCCCCACAGACGGCCCGCCGGAACCATCGCGTCGAGGAACGGCAGGGCGAGCGTGGCCCCGACACCCCGAATGAAGGTCCTGCGAGGCAGGTGCTGTCCAGTGATGAATTCCATGTTCTCCCTCTCGGAACGTCGGACCGCCGCGCGGCCGCACGGGCCGTCTAGCGGCGGTCTTCGGAAACCTCCTCGGAAACCTCTTCTTCTACCGCGGTCGCGGGCATGGCCCGCTTCATCCTGAAGGCATCGCCGTTCACGACGCCCATGATCAGCGACGAAAGTCTGTAGTCGTCCTCTTCCGCGTCCTCCACAATCGACCGGATCCAGGGCTGGTCGTAGTACTCGACGCGGCGGCCGAGCGCGTACGCGGCCAGGTTCTCCGTGAAGTTCCGGAGCAGCGGCAGCGGGCGCTTGAGGAGCGCGTCAATGAGTTCGGGCGGCGTCTGGACCGGCGTTCCGTCGTAGAAGTCGCCGCGGGTGTCCAGCGGCAGCCCGTTCTCGCGCAGGCGCCACTTCCCCGTCACGTCGAAGTTGTCCAGCGCAAGGCCGATGGGATCCATGAACCGGTGGCAGGACCGGCACGCCGGACTCGCCCGGTGCATCTCCATTCGCTCGCGCGTCGTGAGCAGGCGCCCGTCCATCGATTCTTCCGTCTCATCCAGATCCGGCACCCCCGGCGGGGGCGGCGGGGGCGGCGTCCCGAGCAGCACCTCCATGACCCACTTGCCGCGAAGCACGGGAGACGTGCGGTTCGCGAGCGAGGTGAGGACGAGGACGCTGCCGTGGCCGAGGATCCCCACGCGCTCGTCGGCGGGATAGCTCACGCGCTGGAAGTCGCGCCCGGCCACGCTCTCGAACCCGTAGTGATGGGCCAGCCGCTCGTTCACGAACGTGTAGTCCGCCCGGAAGAAGTCGAGCAGGCTCCGGTCCTCGCGGATGAGGCTCTGGAAGAGGAGTTCGGTCTCCCGCTTCATGGCGTCCGCGAGATTCTCGTCGAAGTTCGGGAAGAAGTTCGGGTCCGGGCGGACCTTGTACAGGTCCTGCAGCCGCAGCCACTGGGACACGAAGCGCGAACTCAGCGCCTCGGAGCGGGGATCGGCGAGCATGCGGCGCGCCTGCCGCTCCAGTTCGCCGGGATCGGACAGCCGTCCCTCGACCGCCGCGCCGCGCAGTTCCTCGTCGGGCGGGAGGCCCCAGAGGAAGAATGAGAGCCGCGAGGCAAGGTCGATGTCCTCCAGCGCGTAGGCCTCTCCGCTTCGCACGCCTTCGGGCTCGCGCTCGAGCCGGAGGACGAAGAACGGGCTCGCGAGGACCGCCTCGAGGGCCATGCGCACGCCGACTTCGAACCCGCCTTGTTCGACGCCCATGTCGTAGAACGTCATCAGGCCGTCGACCTCGCTCGGTTCGAGCGGGCGGCGGTAGGCGCTGCGCGCGAGGTCGGTCAGGATGCCGCGGGCACAGGGCCGCTCCTCGGCGGACGACGTGGGACGGCACGTGAAGATGCGCTGGCGGACCGGCGACTCCGACACGCCGGTCGGATTGTGCGGTCCGCCGATGATGAGGTCCTGCAGGTGCGGTAGCGTCGTGACCCCGCCGCCGCCCGAACCGCCGCCGGCGTTGGACCACACGTGCGGCCGGATCAGGTCCTCGTACGGCCCCTCCTGCCGCCGGATGAAGGCTGCGGACACGCGGTGCTGGCCGGCGCGGACGAAGACCGGTTCCGTCTCGACGGGCGTGAAACCGCGGTCATCCGCGCCGCCGCCGCGCCGCGTGTAGTGGAGGAGCGCGACCCGCTCGCCGCCGACCGAAATGTCGATGTCCTCCATGCGGGAGTTCGCGCCGGAGGTGAAGACGAGCGCAAAGGTGTACTCGCCGTCGGCCGGGAAGGTGTGGTCCACGACCATCCCGCCGCGCGTCCCGAACGGGGCCCCCTCCACGTGGTCCCACGGGTGCTGCGAGACGTACTGCGAGTTCTTGTACGTCGTGTTGACGGGCGGCGCGTTGCGGTCGCCTACCGCCATGCGGCTGATCTCGGCCGCCCCGTTCAGGTAGGCGTCGAGAAGCGTCGGCGAGAGCGCCTGCACGTCGGCGATATTGTCGAAGTTGGCGCTCATCTGGTCGTTGGGGAGCCACTTCCCGGCGTCGACCTCGAGCCCCAGCAGGTCCCGGATCGCCCGCTCGTACTCGGGGCGGTTGAGCCGCTGGAAGGTGCGGCCGCCGGGGTTCGGGTTCCGGGCCGCGGCGTCGTCGACGATGTCCTCGAGCGTTTCGACGAGTTCGAGGAGTTCCTCCTCCGGTGGACGGCGCACGCCGGGCGGCGGCATCATGCCGGCGCGCAGCTTGCGGATCATCTTTTCGGCGGTCTCGGCCTCTTCGTCCGCGGCGTCCACATCGAACGGTTCGAGGTCGAGGTTGCCCGCGAACCGGCGGCTGTTGTGGCAGTTGGTGCAGACGCCCTGGACGATGTCGTTCGGCCCCGCCGTGACGGGGGCGAC
The DNA here is from genome assembly GCA_026705295.1 of Candidatus Palauibacter australiensis. Taxonomy (NCBI): domain Bacteria; kingdom Pseudomonadati; phylum Gemmatimonadota; class Gemmatimonadia; order Candidatus Palauibacterales; family Candidatus Palauibacteraceae; genus Candidatus Palauibacter; species Candidatus Palauibacter australiensis. The sequence continues at coordinate 39,184 of JAPPBA010000130.1, read as the reverse complement.
GGTCGCCGGAGACGGGGCGGTGGCGGGCGTGTGGACGAACTCGGCGACCGAACCCACGCCGGGCTGGCCGGCGGCTCCCTCCACGGCCGCGGCGGACGCGACCCGGCCTTCCTGCGCGGAGAGGCTCGCGGGGACCGCGAGAACCAGCACCAGGGCCGCGCCGACCGTGCGGATCGCCATCATTCTGTACGCTTCCTGTCCGGGCATTGAAACCGCTTTTTTGAACCGGTTCGCACTCGGCGCATTAAAAGATGTATCCGCATAACACGCTAAGCACGGAACCCGCTGTGTGGCAAGCGGCGGGAGCCCATTCAGGAGTCTCGCCAGCGCACCGATTCGGGAGTGATCTCGTCCACGGTCCGGGCGCCCAGGAGCGCCATCGTGCGCCGGAATCCGTCGTCGAACCACTTGAGGACGAGGTCCACGCCCCGCTCGCCGCCGGCTCCCAGCGCGTAGAAGTAGGCGCGGCCCGCCAGACAGGCCTTCGCCCCGAGCGCGACGGCCTTCGCGATGTCGCTGCCGCGGCGGACCCCGCCGTCGATGAGGACATCGAGCCGGTCCCCGACCGAATCCGCGACCGGCTGCAGCAACTCCAGCGTCGGCGGCGCATCGTCGAGTTGTCGTCCGCCGTGGTTCGAGATCACGATCCCCTCGACGCCGGCCTCCGCCGCCAGGACGGCGTCTTCCACCGTCTGGATACCCTTGATGACGATGGGACCATCCCAGATCGAGCGCAGCCAGTCCACATCATCCCAGGCCAGCTTCGGGTCGAACTGCTGGTTCACGTACTGTGCGAGACCCATGGCGTCGACGCCCCCCGCCCCGCCCGCCGCATCCCGGCTCACGGCGCTCGAGAAGATGATCGGCTCGGAGGTGAGGAAGTCCCACGTCCAGCCGGGTTTGCGGATCCCGTCGACGAAGGTGTCGAGGCCGAGCTGCGGGGGGAGCGTGAAGCCAAGCCGGACATCGCGCTCGCGCCGCCCGAGCACCGCGACATCGACCGTGAGCAGGAGCGCCTCGTAGCCGGACTCGCGGGCCCGCTCGACGAGTTCCGCGACCAGGCCGCGGTCCTTCCACACGTAGACCTGGAACCACCGGGGACCGGAACTGACGGCGGCCACCTCCTCGATCGAGCGGGTGCCGAGGGTCGAGAGGCTGTAGGTGAGCCCCGCGCGCGCCGCGGCCCGGGCCACGGCGAGTTCACCCTCCGAATCCGCGATGCGGCTGAACCCGGTGGGGGCGAGGATGAGCGGCAGCGGGTGGCGGCGGCCGAGGATCTCCACACCGGGATCCACGTTCGTCACATCCCGCAGGACGCGGGGCCGGAACTCCAGCCGGTGGAAGGCGTTGCAGTTCCGCGCCTGGGTGCGCTCATCCTCCGCCGCCCCGTCGATGTAGCCGAACACGCCGCGCGGGAGCCGGCGCCGGGCGACCTCCCGCAGGTCCTCGACGCTCGCGCAGCGGCCGAGCCGGCGCGCGACGGGGTTCAGTTCGAGCCTCCTGAAGCGGACGACGGAGCGCAGCGTCTTCAGCATCGAGACTTCCGAAACCCCGAACGCCGCGGCGAAGAGCGTGCCGCCGGCAAAGCCGATGATCGCGAGCACCGGCGGCCAAATGTCGACGAGGGACGCCATGGGAAGTCCCCCCGGCAGCGTGTCGGCGAGGATCTCGATGACCGCCCCGACGAACGCTCCGGCGAGGGCCCACAGCAGGGCCACGCGGACGATCCCGCGGATGTGTCGTCGCCTCTTCTTCACGGCTCCCTCCCCACGCGGGCCTCGGCTTCGATCTCGACCCGGTATCCTGACCCGATGAGACCCGCCTGAACCAGCGTGTTGGCGGGCCGGATGCCGCCGAATCGCTGGCCGTGCGCGCGGGCCACCGGCTCCCAGTCCGCCAGTTCCGGCACGAAGACCCGGGTCCGAACCACGTCCTCGAGGCGTCCGCCCAGGGCTTCGATCGCCCCTTCGATCTTGTCGATGACAAAGTGCGTCTGCGAGGTGGGGTCGTCCCCGCCGACCAGGCGGTCCCCGTGCGTGGCCGTCGTCCCGGAGACCGCGATGCGGTCGCCCGTCCGCACCGCCCGACTGTAGCCCGCGAGGTCCTCCCACACCGTGCCGGAGTCCACGCGCGTCCGGCCGCCGGTCCCGGTCCGGACGGGATACGGCGGCGGAAGTTCGTCCAGGTGATCGCTGAGGTCGCCCGCAGCCGTCAGGTAGGGGGGCCGCCGGTACTCATCTCCGCAGTCTCCCGGAAGGGGGTCCAGCGACCCGCTCGCCATCGCCAGCGTTTTCCGGTCCGCCGCGTCGAGCTGCAGCGACGAGAGGCGCAGGTTGTCGGCGATGTGCTCGCGGCGCCCCAGCCGCGCGCCGATGATCACCCCCGCCACGGCGGGCCGGTCGAGGATGGCGCGCGCCGCGACGTTCGCCATCGACACGCCATGCTTCATCGCCACCGCCCGGACCGCCGCGAGCAGCACCTGAAGGCGGCCCCAGCCGCCCGCCGCCTCGACGAAGCGGCGGTACTTCATCTCGGACCACGTCTTCACGCCCTCCGGCCCCGGGTCCTCCACGTCGAACCAGCGCCCGGTCAGGAGGCCGCCCGCCAGCGTTCCGTAGGCGAGGAGCTGGACCCCGTGCCGGAGACAGACCTCCGTCATCGCGCCGGCGGCGCGCCCGTCGAGGAGAGAGTACGAGACCTGGTTCGAGACCACGTCGATGCCGGTGTGGCACACCATGTCGAGGTGGACGGCGTCGAAGTTCGTGAGGCCGAGGTGCCGGATCAGGCCTTCGTCCTTTAACTCCTGGAGGGCGAACAGGCAGTCCAGCCAGCTCGGATCCGCGTAGTGCCAGGCGTGGAACTGGAGGAGGTCGATCGCGTCCGCCCGCAGGCGCTGCAGCGACCGCTCCATGGCTTCGCGCACGGTCGCCGGCGTGTGCGGACCGGGCGCGGGCGTCCACTTGGTGAGGAGTTGCATGTCTCCGTCGCGATGCGGGGCCCTGGACGCGCACGCGCCGGCGATCTCCTCGGCCGAACCGTAGTGGTCCGCCATGTCGAACGTCGTGAAGCCGGCCGCGGCGTAGGCGTCCATGGCGGCCGCGGCGCCCTCGACCTCGATGGGGCCCTCGCGTTCCAGGTCGGCCACCTGCCACAGTCCGGTCAGCACCCGGGAGATCTCCAGGCCGGGAGCCAGTTCCCGGCGCTCCGGCCTACTCAGGAGGCAGCTCGCGGAAGAGGCGGTCGACGTCCGTCCCGGAGGCCCGCAGCGTTCGCATCTTGCGGATGTAGATGAGCGATCCCAGCGCCATGACGCCGATCCAGAGCGGCGTGGAGTGGAAATACCACGCCGCGACGTCGGCCGTGAGGTCCTTCCGCAGGTGGGTCACGAGGAACGTCGCCAGGAGCACGATCCCCGCCACGCACACGCACGTTCGCGCCACCGGGCCGCGGAGCACGCGGAAGTTCGCGGCGATCCCGGGGTTCCGCCGCGGGAGGATGAGCACGGAGACGCACATGAGGAGGAAGTTGACGAGCATCGACGTGACCATGATGTCGACGCCGAGGAAGAAGTCACCCGCGAATTCGCTGCCGACGATCGCGACGGAGGCCAGCGCGGTCGAGAGGACGATCGCGGCGTGCGGCGTGCGGTGCGTCGGGTGTACCCGGGCGAGGCCCGACGGGAAGATCCCGTCCTCGGCCCACGCGAAGACGAGGCGCGACACGGAGAGGATCATCGCCGGCAGGTCGTTGATGAGGGCGATCGCGGCGCCCGCCACGATGAGCACCGTCCACCACGGCGGGAGCACGTAGCCAAGGAGTCCGGGGGCGGTGAGGTCCTGTTCCTGCGCGCGCGCCCACACGAACTCCCACGGGACCGTGTGATAAACGGCGGCGGTGAACAGCAGGTAGTAGGCGCCCACGATGAAGACCGCGAGGCCGATCGCGAGGGGGAGCGCGCGGTTCGGATTCCGCGCCTCGCCGCCCGCCTGCGCGATCGCGTCGAAGCCGACGAAGCTGGCGAAGAGGAGGCCGGAAGCGGCGAGGAAGCGGGCGGGGTCGAGCGGTGGCGGCGCGGCCGCGGGCACCTCCACGCCTTCCCGCGCGAGCAGCGCCGCCGCGAAGTCGCCCTGGTCGAACGAGAATCCGGCCACGATGACGATCGCGCCGAGCGCGAACATGACGACCATGAGCGGCACCACGGTCCGTTCGTAGGCCCTGAGCCCGCGCAGGTTAACCCACGCGAACGTCCACAGCATCGCGAGCGCCAGCCCCACCCGGACCGGACCCGTGTCGAGCGCGCCGGCCACGCCCTCCATGCCGAGGGCGCCGGCGATGTCTCTCAGGAACGGGACGACGAGGTAGGAGACGACCCCGATGACGATGGAGAGGCCGAACCACTGCGAGAAACTCGCCACGAAGCCCCAGTACGGACCGAGCGCCCGGCTCGCGAAGACGTAGCTGCCGCCGGCGCGCGGCATGGCGGAGGCGAGGATCGCGTAGGCGAGCCCCGCGAGGACGGCCGGCAGGGCGCCGAAGGCGAACGCCGGGAGCACGTTCTCCGCGATCCCGGGCACGTTCCGCTGGATCATGACGGGGACCACGTTGATCCCCGCCCCCAGCATCGAGCAGATGCCTGTCGCCGCCAGACCCCACAGTCCGAGTTGGCGCGCGAGCCCCGTTCCGCCGGACCCCGGGGCCGCCGTGCCCGCTGCGTCTCCGTTCGCCGGCTTCAGACTTCCTCCCCCGCGAGGAACATCCACGTCTCGACGGCCGTGTCCGGGTTGAGGGACATGCTCTCGATCCCCTCCTCCACGAGCCAGCGCGCGAGATCGGGGTGGTCGGACGGTCCCTGCCCGCAGATCCCGATGTACTTGCCCGCCTTCGCGCAGGCGCGGATCGCCATCGACAGCGTCGCCTTCACCGCGGCGTCGCGCTCGTCGAAGATGTCGGCGATGAGCCCGGAGTCGCGGTCGAGGCCGAGGGTGAGCTGCGTCATGTCGTTCGACCCGATCGACATGCCGTCGAAGTGTTCGAGGAACTCGTCCGCGAGCAGGGCGTTCGAGGGAAGCTCGCACATCATGATGAGCTGCAGCCCGTCCTCCCCGCGGGCGAGGCCGTTCTCCGCCAGGAGGTCGACGACGGCCCGCGCCTCGGCCACCGTCCGGACGAAGGGGACCATCACCCACACGTTGTCGAGCCCGATCCTCCGGCGAACCCGCCGCAGCGCTCGGCATTCGAGTTCGAAGGCGGGACGAAAGCTCTCCGACACGTAGCGGGACGCGCCGCGGAAGCCGAGCATCGGGTTCTCCTCGCGCGGCTCGTAGCGGCGGCCGCCGATGAGATCCGCGTATTCGTTCGACTTGAAGTCGGACAGGCGCACGATGACGGGCTCCGGGGCGAAGGCCGCGGCGATGGTGGCGATCCCCTCGGTCAGCTTCTCGACGTAGAACTCGACCGGATCCGCGTAGCCGGCGTGCTGGAACCGGATCTCGTCCTGAAGGTCGTCCGGCAGGCTATCGAAGTCGAGCAGGGCCTGCGGATGTACGCCGATCATGCGGTTGATGATGAACTCGAGCCGGGCGAGACCCACGCCCCGGTTCGGGATGGAGGCGAAATCGAACGCGCGGTCCGGGTTCCCCACGTTGAGCATGATCTTGAGCGGGATCTCCGGCATGGCGCCGAGCCGGATCTCGCCCTCCTCGAAGTCGAGCAGCCCCTCGTAGACGTAGCCCGCGTCGCCTTCGGCGCAGGACACCGTCACGTCGCCGGCCTCCGCGAGTTGCGCCGTCGCGTCGCCGCAGCCGACGACCGCGGGGATGCCGAGTTCCCGCGCGATGATCGCCGCGTGGCAGGTGCGGCCGCCGCGGTTCGTGACGATGGCGGCGGACTGCTTCATCATCGGTTCCCAGTCCGGGTCCGTCATGTCCGTCACGAGCACGTCGCCGCGCCGGAAGCGCGCGATCTCGGAGGCCGACTCGATGACGCGCGCCGGGCCGCCGCCGATCCGGCCGCCGATGCTGCGCCCCTCGGTGAGCACGCGGCCCCGCTCCTTGAGCGTGAAGCGGGAGATCACGCCCCCCGCGCGGCTCTGCACGGTCTCCGGACGCGCCTGCAGGATGCGCAACGCGCCGTCGAGGCCGTCCCGCGCCCACTCGATGTCCATGGGGCGGCCGTAGTGGTCCTCGATGAGGAGTGCCTGGCGGGCGAGTTCGTGCACCTCGTCGTCCGTCAGCGAGAAGCGGAGCCGATCCTCCTCCGGCACATCGACCGTCCGGACGGACGCGGCCTCGTCCCCGGCCGGCGCTCCCGATCCGGCGTAGACGAGCTTGATCGCCTTGCCTCCGAGGTTCCGGCGGAGGATCGCATGGCGGCCGGCGCGCAGGGCGGGCTTGTAGACGTAGAACTCGTCGGGGTTCACGCCCCCCTGCACGACCGTTTCGCCGAGACCGTACGCGCTCGTGATGAACACGACGTCCCGGAAACCGGACTCGGTATCCAGCGTGAACATCACGCCGCTCGAGCCCCTGTCCGCGCGGGCCATGCGCTGCACGCCGACGGAGAGCGCCACGTCGCGGTGCGCGAACCCCTGGTGCACCCGGTAGGCGATCGCCCGGTCGCTGAACAGCGAGCCGTAGACGTGGTGGACGGCCCGCAGCACCGCGTCCACTCCGCGGACGTTGAGCAGTGTGTCCTGCTGCCCGGCGAAGGACGCCTCGGGGAGGTCCTCGGCCGTGGCCGAGGAGCGCACCGCGACGGAAATGTCGTCGTCGGATGCGCTGCCGGCCGATCCGTCTCCGCCGGCCCCGAGTTCGCGGTAGGCGGTGCCGATCCGGGCGGCGAGTTCCGGCGGAAGCGGCGTATCGGCGACCCAGCCCCGGATCTGGCGGCCCGCCCGGGCGAGCGCCCCCAGGTCCTCGACATCCAGCGCATCAAGCGAAGCGTGGATGCGTTCTCCGAGTTCGCCCGAGAGGAAGTCGCGATACGCCCGGGCGGTGATCGCGAAGCCGCCGGGCACGTCCACGCCGGCGGCCGAGAGATGGGAGATCATCTCGCCGAGCGACGCGTTCTTCCCCCCGACGGATTCGAGATCGGCGAGTCCGACAGACTCGAATGGCGCGATGTACCCGGACACGGCGACTCCCAACCCCGGCCTCCCAGCGACCCTGAGCGGTTGTCTCCGGCCGATGCAGGCCGGAGAATCAGTGTACGATGACCCAGCGAACGGTGTTCTTCGTCTCCGACCACTCGGGCGTCACGGCCGAGACCCTCGGCCACAGCCTGATCGCGCAGTTTGACGCCCTCGACTTCACGAAAATCACCGTACCATTCGTCTCCACCGTCGACAAGGCGAAACGCGCCGCCCGGAACATCAACACGACGGCCCGCGTGCAGGGGTCGCCGCCGATCGTCTTCAGCACCCTCGTCAAGGAGGACGTGCGCGACACGGTGCGGGAGATCGTGGAGGAGACCGACGCCCTCTTCCTGGACTTCTTCGACTCCTTTCTCGGCCCGCTCGAGAAGGAACTCGGCCACAAGTCGCAGCACGCCATGGGCGTATCCCACGGCATCCAGAACTACCGGGAATACGACCGCCGCATCGAGGCGATGAACTTCGCGCTGTCTCACGACGACGGCTCGAACCCGCAGGGATACGACCGGGCCGACCTCGTGCTGGTCGGCGTGTCGAGATCGGGCAAGACCCCGACCTGCCTGTACCTCGCGCTCCAGTACGGCGTGTTCGCCGCCAACTACCCTCTCACGGGCAGCGATCTGGAGGAGCGGCGGATTCCACCCCCTCTCCTCGACCACCGCGACAAGATCTACGGGCTCACGATCGAGCCCCAGCGCCTCGGGGAGTTGCGGAGCGCGCGCGGCATCGGCCGGCGCTACGCCTCGCCCCGCCAGGTGAGCTTCGAGATCCGCCAGGCGCAGTCGCTGTTCGAGCGCCTCGACATCCCCTTCATCGACGCGACCCGCTGCTCGATCGAGGAACTGGCCAGCCGGATCCTCGACGCAACCCGCCTCGAGCGGCGCACGACATCATGATTCACTCCCCGACCGGAGGTCCCGCCATGTGTGATTCCCGCAACGGTTCGGCTCTCGCCGCCCGACCCGCTCCCGGCGCCCGACCGGCCCGTGCCGGTGTCTTGACGCTGCTCGGTCTCGCGCTTGCCGCGCCCGGGCACGCCGCGCTCCCGCAGGAAGGTGACGCGGCCCAGGCGTGGGATGTGACCGCGCCCCTCGGCGAGACGCGGGAGGTCGATTTCACGACGGACGAAGGAACGTGGATGTCGATCGACCTGGATCCGGGCGGCCGGTGGCTCGTGTTCGACCTGCTCGGGCACATCTACCGGCTTCCCGTGGAGGGGGGCGAAGCGGAGGTCCTCACACAGAACACGGGCGTGGCCGTCAACTATCACCCGTCCCTGTCGCCGGACGGTTCGACGATCGCCTTCATCTCCGACCGCGGGGGGCAGAGCAACCTGTGGCTGATGGACGCGGACGGCTCGAACCCGCGTCCCGTATTCGAGGACCAGGGGCTGCGCGCGTGGGAGCCGGCGTGGAGTCCGGACGGGCGCTTCATCGTCGTACGGCGCACCTCGACGCGGCGCGGCGGGGGCGGCCCGGCGCCGGGGCTGTGGATGTACTCCCGGGACGGGGGCGAGGGCGTGCACCTCGTGGGCTCGGACCATTCCGGCGCCCAGTGGCCCTCGTTCTCGCCCGACGGAGGGTCGCTCTACTTCCATTTCCGGGCCGCGCCTCCCGGGCTGGGGTCCGGCCGGCTGGACATGACACAGGGGCACAAGCAGATCCGGCGCCTCAACCTCGAGACGGGGCGGGTGGACGAGATCACATCGGGCGTGACGGTGCAGCAGGGGCAGACTTCGAGCGGCGGGGCGATCGCGCCGGAGCCGTCTCCCGATGGGCGCTGGCTCGCCTTCGCGCGTCGCATCCCGGATGGGACGATCTCGCACGAGGGGCACCGCTTCGGCCCCCGCACCGCGCTCTGGCTGCGCGACCTGGAAACGGGGGCGGAGCGCGTCCTCATGGACCCGATCGAGGTGGACATGGCGGAGGGGATGAAGGTGTCCCGCGACCTGCCGGGGTACACCTGGGCCTCGGACTCGCGGTCCATCGTAGTCTCGGCGGGCGGAAAGATCCGCCGCGTCGATCTCGACGGCGCCGTGACGACGATCCCCTTCACCGCCCGCGTGCAACGCACGATCTCCGAGATGGCGGGGCGCCCGCAGATGGCGCTCGGCGAGACGTTCAAAGTGAAGTTCCCGCGCTGGACCGCCTCATCGCCGGACGGGAGCCGACTCGCCTTCCAGGCCGTGGGGCGGGTGTGGATCATGGATCTGCCGGACGGCACGCCGCGGCGGCTCACGCCGGACTCCTTCGAGCCGTTCGAGATGGCGCCCGCGTGGTCGCCGGACGGGCGCTCGATCGCATTCACGAGCTGGGCGGACGCCGACCAGGGGCACGTGTGGCGGGTGCCGGCGGACGGCGGCGAGCCCGGACGGCTCACGACGCGGGCGGGGGAATACCTCAACACCGCGTGGAGCCCGGACGGGCGGGACATCGTCGTCACGCGGGGATCGGGAGCCACGACCCACGGCCGCACGGTGGCGAGCAACCAGTTCTTCGACTTCGTGCGCGTGCCGGCCGCGGGCGGCGACGCCTCGCTGATCACCAAGGTGGCGCGTCCCTACACGGGCGGGCGTCCGCTCATGCCGCGGCGGCCCGTCGCGCAGGCGTCGTTCGGACCGGAGGGACGACTCTTCTATCCCGAGGCGCTGGGGCCCGACGACGGCGAGCCCGCGGGGACGGAGATCGCCTCCATCCGCCTCGACGGGAGCGACCGCCGGGTCCACTTCAAGCTGCCGGACGCGGACGAGGCGGCGGTGTCGCCGGACGGTGCGTGGCTCGCCTTCCAGGAGGGCGACAACGTGTACCGGATGCCTTTCCCGTACGGCGGGACCGGGTCGAACATCGTCCGCATCGCCAAGCGCAACGGTCAGCTCCCGGTGACGCAGGTCAGCTTCGAGGGCGGCATCCATCCGCGCTGGCGCGACGCGAACACGCTCGAGTTCGTGAGCGGCCCGCGCTACTACACGCACGACCCGAACAGCGGCGAGACAGTCGAGACGCCGATCGGCCTCGAGCTGCCGCGTCACATCGCCGGGGGGAGCGTCGCCTTCACGGGCGCCCGCATCATCACGGCCGAGGACGACCGGGTCATCGCGAACGGCGACATCCTCGTGCGGGACGGCCGCCTCGCCTGCATCGGCGACTGCGACACCGCAGGGGCGGACCGCATGATCGACGCCTCCGGCACGACGATCATGCCCGGCCTCATCGACATGCACGCGCACCATCACCGCGACCACGTCGGCGTGATCCCGCAGCGCAACTGGGAGTCCGCGATCTACATGGCGTACGGGGTCACGACGACGCTCGACAACTCGCAGTGGTCGTCGAACGTCTTTCCCGCGGCCGAACTCATCGAGGCGGGCGCCATGATCGGCCCGCGCACCTACAGCACAGGGGACCCCGTCTACTCCGGCGACGGGGCGCGCCAGAACGAGATTTCGAGCTACGAGTTGGCGGACCAGAACGTCGCGCGCCTCGCGTCGTGGGGCGCCGTGATGATCAAGGAATACCTGCAGCCGCGCCGCGACCAGCGGCAGTGGGTCACGGACGCGGCGCGGGTGCGCGGCCTGCGCGTGACCGCCGAGGGCGGCGACATCGAGTACAACATGGGCATGATCATGGACGGCCACACCGGCTGGGAGCACCCGCTCAGCTACGTGCCGCTGTACGGCGACGTCGCGAAGTTCTTCGGCCAGTCCGACGCCGTGTACTCCCCCACCTTCATTGTCGGCGGTCCGAGCGCCTGGAACGAGGAGTACTTCTACCAGACCGACGACGTGTGGAAGGACGAGAAGCTGCGCCGCTGGCTACCGTGGCGGATGCTCATCCCCTCCACCCGGCGCCGCATGATGCGCCCGGAGACGGACTACAGCTTTCCCCTCATCGCGCGCGGCCTCGGCGACATCATCGAGGAAGGCGGCTGGGGCGCGATCGGCTCGCACGGCCAGTTGCACGGCCTCGGCTCCCACTACGAGGTCTGGATGGCCGCGGCGGGGACCGACGAGATGACCGGGATCGAGATCGGGACGATCCACGGGGCCCACTTCCTGGGTCTCGAGCACGAGACGGGGTCGCTCGCCGAGGGCAAGCTGGCGGACTTCATCGTCCTCAACTCGAACCCGCTCGACGACATCCGGAACACGGCGGACATCCGGCTCGTGGTCAAGGACGGGATCGTGTACGACGCGGACACGCTCGACGAGGTGTGGCCCGACCCGAAACCGTTCGGCGAGTACTACTGGGTGGACGAGGATGCCCTCATGAGCGACGACCGCCCCACCGACTACTGGGACCGCGCGCGGGGGGACTCACCGGGCGATCGAGCGGCGGATGGCGCGGGCGGTGATCCCGGCGCGGTAATCGACGAGACGCCGTCCGTTCTCCACCGTCAGTTCCAGAGGTGAGAGGTCGACGCCGTTGATCGAGAGGAGGCCGGCGTCCCGCCGCTGATCCGCGCGGATCGTGTTCGGATCGACGGTGGCCATTATGGATGAATAGTGATAGTCGTCGTGGTACTCGTTGCGGGTCGCCACGCACTCGTCCGGCTGCTGGAATATCCCCAGTTCCTCCTTCAGATAGTCGCAACTGTAGATGTCTTCCGTATAGTATTCCGGGATGAAATGGACGCGGGCCGGCCGGTCCGCCCAGGCCGCGTTGAGGGCGGCGGCCACGTTCTCCATCCCGCTCACGTTGCCTCCGCTGTCCCCGATGAGGACGAGATTCTCGAACCCATGCGCGGCGAGGCTGCCCAGGACATCCGTGAGCATGGCCTCGAACGTCTCCTGCCGGACGCTGATCGTGGCATGGTAGCGCATGTGCCCGGACGGCGGATCGATGCTCCCCTCGGGGACGAGCTTGATGACGGGAGCGACGAGCGCGTTCCCAAGTTCGCGCGCGATCGCCTCCGCCGTGGCCCGCAGCACGAAGTTGTGCTTGCCACTGGCCAGGTAGGGGCCGTTCTGTTCGATGCCCCCGGTGCCGATGATCGCCGTCGTCATCCCCTCCGCGAGCGCGTCGCGCACCTCCATCCACGTCATCTCCTCGATCCACACCGTGTCGAGCCGGTCGATCGGGCGCGGAGCGTCGAGGTCCTGGCCGACGGCCGGAGTCCCGCCGCCGACGGCGAGGGCGAACAGCGCGCACGCGGCGAGTTGGCGGGCGCGGCGCGAGGACGGCGTGCGAGGCGGGGCTTGGCTTGCCACGGCGGTCTCCCATGTCGAGGCTGCGGCGGACGGCGGATCATCCCTTACTATACGGCGACGACGGGGCGAGATTCGAGGTCCGCGTGAGAGTCCCGGGAATCGGAGGATCCCATGAAGTCAGTGCCAAGCGCCCACACCCGCGCCCTGGGGGCCGGAGTCCGGCCGGGACGCGTCCTGCCGGTGAGCGTCCTGCTGGCCGTCCTTGCGGTGGCGTGCGGCGGGCCGGCGTCCGAGGCCGAGCCGTTCGACGTGGTGGAAGCGACGATTCCGGAGATGCGGGCGGCGATGGAGAGCGGGCGGGTCACGTCGCGGCAGATCGTCATGGAGCACCTGGCGCGGATCGCGCGCTACGAGTGGCAGCTGAACGCGGCGGTCTCGGTCAACCCGAACGCGCTCGCGGAGGCGGAGGCGCTCGACGCGGAGCGGGCGGCGGGCAACGTGCGCGGGCCGCTGCACGGCATCCCGGTCGCGCTCAAGGACAACATCCACACGACGCACATCCCGACGACGGGCGGATCGCTCGCCTTCGAGGGGTATTTCCCGCCGTACGAAGCCACGCTGACGACGAACCTGCGCGAGGCGGGCGCGATCATCATCGCCAAGGCGGGGCTCACGGAGTTCGCGAACTTCATGGCGGGGCCGCCGAACCAGATGCCGGGCAACTACAACGCCCTCACGGGTTACGGCCTCAACCCCTACGACCCGCGCCGCGACCCACGGGAAGGCCGCAACGACGGGCGTCCGGCGCTTACCACGGGCGGCTCCAGCTCGGGGATCGGGACGGCGGCGAGCTTCTGGTCCGCGAACGTGGGGACGGACACGGGCGGGTCGATCATCAGCCCCTCGAACGCGAACATGCTCGTCGGCATCCGGCCGACGATCGCGCGCGTCAGCCGCTGGGGCGTGGCGCCGGTGACGCTGGACCACGACATGGCGGGGCCGATGGCCCGCACAGTGACCGACGCGGCGATCATGCTCGGGGTGATGGAGGGGGCGGAGCCGGACCCGAACGATGCGGCCACCGCGCGGTGCGAGGCGCCGGCGGGCCGCGACTACACGCCGTTCCTGAACGCGGCTGGGCTGGAGGGCGCTCGGATCGGGATCCCCCGGGCCTTCTACTACGAGCCGGTGGAGGTCGGAGGCGAGACGGTCGGCGGCCTCCGCGACGAGGCGGCGGCGCTCATGGCCGAGGCCATCGCGGTCCTCGAGGCGGCGGGCGCGGTGGTCGTGGACCCGGCCGAGATCCCCAGCTTCGTCGATCCGGACCCCGATGCGAACTTCAACACGTGGCCGCTCTGCATCGGCGGGCACCAGGCGAAGGGCTCGGACGCGGGATGTTCCGTCAACTTCAAGTACGGGATGAAGCGCGATTTCGACGCGTGGCTCGCATCGCTCGGGCCCTCGGCGCCGGTCGGGACGCTGACCGAGCTTCGGGAGTGGAACCTCGCGAACCGGGCGGCCGGGTCGATGAAGTACGAGCAGTCGCGCTACGACATCTCCGACGAGATGGACGTGGAGGCGGACCGGGCCCGGAACGCGGCGGACATGGCGAAGGACTCGCTTTTGAGCCAGGCGCGCGGGATCGACGCGGTGCTCGACGAGTACGACCTCGACGCGATCTTCACGCCGGGGAGCCGGGGGGCCGCGCTCGCGGCACGGGCGCAGTACCCGCACATCGTCGTGCCCTTCGGCTTCGTGCCCAACGCGCCGACGCCGGCCTTTCCCGAGGGCTTCGACGCCCGGCCCGCGCCGTTCGGCATCGGGTTCACAGGCGCGGCGTGCAGCGAGCCGCGGCTCATCGAACTCGCCTACGCGTTTGAGCAGGCATCGCTGCGCCGCGTGCCGCCGGAGCGCTTCCCTTGACCTACGCCGCGCGGGACCTGGTCGATCTGTTCGACCTCGAACCGGTCGAGCGGAACATCTATCGCGGGCAGAACCGGGACATCGGCTCGGGCCGGATCTTCGGAGGACAGGTGCTCGCCCAGTCGCTCGTGGCGGCGCGCCGGACCGTCGACACCGAGGACCGCTCCGCCCACTCGCTGCACGGATACTTCATCCTGGCCGGCGATCTGGAGATCCCGGTCGTCTACTTCGTGGACCGCCTGCGCGACGGACGGAGCTTCACCACGCGGCGCGTGACGGCGATCCAGCACGGCCGCGCGATCTTCAACATGTCCGCCTCCTTCCACAAGACGGAGGACGGCATCGAGCACCAGGAGACGATGCCGGACGTGCTGCCACCGGAGGCGCTCGAGTCCGAGATCGACATCATACGGCGGCAGGCCGGCCGCGTCCCCGAGCCGCTCCGCTCCCTGCTCACGCAGGACCGGCCGCTCGACCGCCGCCCCGTCGCCCCGCTCGACCCGTTCCGGCCGAAACCCGACCGGCCCGTCCGGCGCGCCTGGATCCGGACGGTGGGAGAGCTGGGCGATGACCCGCTCGACCACCAGGCCGTGCTCGCCTACGCCTCGGACTACGGGCTCCTGCGCGCCGCCCTCGTGCCGCACGGGCGCACGTTCTTCGACCGCGACCTGATGGGCGCCTCGCTGGACCACGCGATCTGGTTCCACCGTCCCTTCCGGGTCGACGACTGGCTCCTGTACGTGACGGAGAGCACGGTCGCGAGCGGCGCGCGGGCCTTCACGCGCGGGAGTTTTTTCACGCGGGAAGGGGCGCTGGTAGCCTCGGTCGCCCAGGAGGGGGTGATCCGCACCGGCGGCCGGCCCGCTCCTGCCGACGGGCCCGCTCCGGCGGAAGGGCCCGCTGCGGCCGAGGAGCCTGCGCCGGCGGAAGGACCCGCAACCGATGAGGGAGATGACACATGACACGACGAACCACACAACTCGGCATCCTTCTCTGCCTCGTCGCGGTCAGCGCGGTCGCCGCGGCGTGCGGCGGCTCCGGCGACGAAGGCGGCGCCGCGAACGCGGACGACGCGGCGCCGGAGCTTGAGCCCGTCAACGAGCTGCCCAACCCCTATGAGCGCCTGGAACCCTGGGCGGAGCTACCCCCAGGCGCGGTGCAGTGGGGGCAGGTCACGGGCGTCGAGCAGGGACCCGACGGCCATCTCTACGTCATGCACCGCTGCTTCGAGAACAGCTGCGCGGACCGGCCCGAAGATCCGATCGTCAAGTACGACATGTCCGGGCGGGCGCTCGATTCCTGGGGGGCGGGGCTCTTCAACTATCCGCACGGGTTCCACATCGACCACGAGGGGAACGTCTGGGCGACGGATGCCCGCGGAAACGGAGAACTCGGGCACCAGGTGTTCAAGTTCAGCTCCGACGGGGAACTCCTGCTCACGCTCGGGCAAGCCGGCGTCGCGGGTCTCGGTCCCGACGTGTTCAACCAGCCGACGGATGTCCTCGTCCTTCCCGGCGGCGACTTCCTCGTCATCGAAGGTCACGGCGAAGGCAACGATCGCGTCGTGCGCTTCAGTCCGGAAGGGGACTTCCTCGACGCATGGGGAGGACCGGGCTCGGGGCCCGGCCAGTTCAGCACGCCGCACGCCATCGCCCGGGATTCGCAGGGACGAATCTTCATCGGGGACCGTGCGAACAACCGCATCCAGATCTTCCTCGAGGACGGGACGTTCCTGGAGGAATGGAAGCAGTTCAGCCGCCCGAGCGGGATTTTCATCGACGAGGACGACACGATCTACGTCGCGGACTCCGAGAGTTGGGGGCCAAACAACCCTGGCTGGAAGAAGGGGATCCGGGTCGGGAGCGCCCGCGACGGGTCGGTCTCGTACTTCATCGAGGACATCGAGTCCACGACGATTGAGCACAGCGGGGCGGAAGCCGTGGGCGTGGATTCGGAGGGCAACGTCTACGGCGGTGTCGTGCGGCGCCGCATGCTCGAGAAGCACGTGCGGGTGAGGTAGCGGATCGCCCCGACGACGCGGGGGACCGCGGCCCGGCTACTTCGTCCAGATCACGACGGCGCCGCAGCGCGCATTGTATCCGCCGAACTCCGGCGGCAACTCGCCGGCCCCCTGGTATACTTCGATGCCGCCGACCTCCACGGGCAACACGAGCGAGTCCAATTCTCGAACCGGAATCGGAGAACCATCGAGATAGGCGCTGAGTTCGCAGCCCCCGGGCGTGAATCCCCCGGCCGCTCTCGAACTCTCAACCCAGCAGTCGCGGAACCCGGAGCCGGGGCATCGAAGGCGGATGCCGGGCGCATCGGCGAGCATGTGCGAGACGCGGAGCGGACGCCGGCGGTCGATGTCCTCCACCGTGAAGTACGTGCCCCCGCCGATGAGTTCGCCGAAGTACTTGCGGTCGTAGAACCCGTTGATCTCCAGCCGTCGCGGTCGAGTGGCGGTCACGACGAGCGGTTCCATCTCCACCGGTGCGGGCACAAGGCCGATCTGGAGTTCCGTGCTCAATCCGCGGACCACCGTCACCGGATAGCGGAGGGAAGCGTAGCCGATCCTTTCGACCTCGAGCAGGTGTTCCCCGCCGGGCACGCCGGTGAGGGCGAACCGGCCCTGGCGGTCGCTCTGGACTTCGGCCGGTCGTCCGACCAGCGACACCGTGGCCGTGGCCACCGGATCCTCCGTCGACGCATCGAGCACGCGGCCCACGATTCTCCCCGGTTCGGTGTCTCCGAACAGGACGCGCAGGTGGACTTCGACCGGCGTGCCGGGTTCGAAGACGACCGTCGCCTCCGCGCTCGAATCATCCCCGAACTCCGCCCATAGCGTCGCCGCGGACACATCGGCGGGAACGCAGACCGAGAAGCGTCCGTCCGGCCCGGCGGGGTCGCGCAGAGGCCTGAGCACCTGATCGCTGGTCCAGCGCAGGACGACCGTGGCCCCGGGCAGGTTGAGGGCCCCGGATTCCTCCGTGACGAGGACGTGAAGCGACGCCCGCTCGCCGCACTCCGCCGCCTCCTGCCCCGCGGCAGAACCGGCCGCCGCGGCCAACTGCGCGAGAACCATGGGCGCCACGGTTGCCGCCCCTCGAACGGTCCGGATGGTCATGTCCCGACTCCCGTGAAGAAACACTACCTGGTCCAGGCGACGACAGCGCCGCATCGGTTGCGTTCGTCCCGGAAATCGGCCGGCACGCCCGCCAGTCCCGTGTAGACCTCAAGTCCGGCGATCTGGGTCGGCACCACCACTCCGCCGATGCCGGATATGCGCAGGGGGATGCCGTCAACATATGTGGCCACCGGACAACCCTTCCAGCCCATGAGCCCCGTTGTGTTCACCAGCTTCACGCCCCGCTGGCGGATTTCCGGAATATGGTCCTCGATAAAGCGGCCGACGGTGCTCGGCCTCCAGCGCTCGATGTCGTCCGCGGTCAGGAACGTGCCGACGCCGAGCATTTCGCCCCGCAGCTTGCGTTCGTAGAAGCCCGTGACCTCCAACTGGCGCGGCCGCGTGGCCGTCGCCACCTGCGGGTCCATCTCCGCAGAAGTCGGGACGAGGCCGATCTCCATTTCCGTCGTGAGACCGCGGTGCACCGTCACCCGGTGGCGCAGCGGCGCGTAGCCCGGGCGCCGAACCCGCAGTTCGTGGGCCCCGACGGGTAGACCGCTCAGGACGAACCGGCCCCGGCCATTCGTCTCGACGGCCGCCGTCCTCTCGGAGATGGTCACGGCCGCCGCGGTCACGGCATCCTCCGTTACGCCATCATTCACCTGGCCGACGATCCGTCCTGTCCCCGCCGGGCCGGCCAGGATCCGCAACTCGACATCCGTCGTCGCTCCAGGCTCGAACCCGACGACCGCCTGTTCGCTCGATCCGTCGCCGAACTCGGCCCAGAGGGTCGCCTCCCGCGAGTCGTCGGTAACGCACAGTTGGAAGCGCCCATCCGCTCCGGCGGAACCGCGCACCGGCGTGCGCTCGGCGACCGTCCAACGAAGGACCACCGTTGCTCCTGGCGCGCGCACGGTCCCCGACTCATCGGTGACGAACACACTCAGCAGAGCCCCGTCCCCGCAGTCCTCTCCCTGCTGCGCCTCGACGGAGCCGGCGCCGACCGCCAATGGAACCACCAGCCACGCCGCTATCGCCCGTCGGCGTCCCGAATTCAGGTCGTAACCCATACCTGTCCGCAGTCGTTATCCGGGTTCATTCAAGGGCCGCGTCGATGGCGGCGGCGTGCCTTCCGAGGAAGGCGTCGAATGCCGCGACCAGCGCGTCGCAGTCGTCGTCGTCGTGCGCGAGCGAGACCGTGACGAACCCCCGGCGGGCGACGTAGAACCCGGCCAGCAGCATCTCGAGCTGGAAGAGGTCGCGGGCCGCCACCGGCGTATGGGCGACATCGGCGCGGCGGCGGATCGGCCTCCGCTGGAAGTGGACCGTCATGATCGAACCGCGGCCGGTCACCTGCACGGGCGCGTCCCTCGCCGCCGCGACCCCGTTGAGGGCGGCGCGCAGGGCGTCTCCCCGCACCGTCAGCCGGCGCACTGCGTCGGGAGTGAACACGTCGCGCAGCCCCGTGAGGCCCGCGGCCATGGTCAGCGAGTTGTTGTTGTGCGTGCCGGGGTGGCTCAGATGGTTCTCCCGGCGCGGATCGAAGCGATCCATCAGGTCCGCCCGCCCCCCGAAGGCGCCGAAGGAGGCGCCGCCCCCGAGGTACTTGCCGAAGGTCGTGAGGTCGGCGTGGATGTCGAGCGCCCCCTGCAGGCCGCCCGGAGCGAGCCGCGAGGTCTGGACCTCGTCGAAGATCAGCAGGACGCCCGCCCGGCGCGTCGCATCGCGCAGCGCGTTCAGAAACACCCGGGTCCCGGGGATGCACCCGCCGCCCGCAAGCATCGGCTCGACGAGCACGCAGGCAAGTTCGGTCGCCCGTTCCGCGATGAGGGATCGCGCGGATTCGGCATCGTTGTAGTCCGCAACCGTCCACGGGAACGGCACGTTGAGGCGCCGGTCCGGGCCGGTGAAGTTCAGGGGTCCGCCGTGGTAGGCGCCGTCGAACGCGAGCACGCCCTCCCGGTAGGTCACGGCGCGCGCGAGGCTGACCGCCATGAGGTTCGCCTCGGTCCCCGAGTTCGTGAAGCGCACGCGCTCGACGGACGGGAAGCGCCGGCAGATGAGTTCGGCGAATTCCTGCTGGTTCGGGCTCGGCCCGCCGAGCGTCAGGCCCCTCCCCGCCGCCTCCGCGATGGCGTCACGGATGGCGGGGTTCGAGTGGCCGTAGAGCCCGGCCGTGTAGTCGTTGAGGAAATCGACGTAGACGTGCCCGTCGAGATCGTGGAGCCGCGAGCCTTCGCCGCGGACGATGGTGACGGGGAACGGGTCGTAGTGGTTGACCGTTCGTGTGTCCGCCCCCGGCAGGTAGTTCGTCGAGCGCTCGAAGCTCGCCTGGCTCAGGGGATTCGCGGCCGCGTAGCGGGCCGCAGCGTCGGCCGCGAGTTCCTCCAGCGTCCGCGTCCGGACCGGGCCGGTCGTCATCGGTTCCATCCCCCGCTGAGGTTCTGCTACGTTGCCGGCGCCGCCCGGTGTGCCCCGGGTGAGCGGGCGTTCCCGGCCACGGACTGCTAGGGAAGGATACGAAAGAACGTGGAGAGACGAAAACTCGCCCATACCGACCTCGAAGTGTCGCGTGCCTGCATGGGCACGATGACGTTCGGGTCGCAGACCGATGTGGAAGCCGCGGCGGCGATGGTGGAGCTGTGCTTCGAACGGGGCGTCGACTTCTTCGACACCGCGAACGTCTACAACCAGGGACGGTCGGAGGAGATCCTGGGAGAGGTCCTCGGGGACCGGCGCGGGGAGATCATCCTCGCGAGCAAGGTGTGCAATCCGATGGGCGACCCCGTCGATTACACCGGCCTCTCGCGCGACGCGATCCGCCGCGGGATCGACGAATCCCTGCGGCGGCTCGGCACCGACTATCTCGACGTCTACTACCTGCATCTGCCGGACTACGAGACGCCCATCGAGGAGAGTCTCGCCGCGCTGGAAGAGCTTCGGGTCGAGGGGCTCATCCGCTATCCGGCGACGTCCAACTACAGCGCGTGGCAGATGTGCGAGGTGTTCTCCATCTGCGAGCGCGAGAGGTGGGCGAAACCGTGGATCGCGCAACCCATGTACAACCTCGCGGCGCGCGGGATCGAGCAGGAATACCTCGCCTTCACGCGTCGCTACGGGATCTCGAACGTCGTCTACAATCCGCTCGCGGGCGGGCTCCTCACCGGAAAGCAGAGGCCGGGAACGCCGCTGCCGGGGACGCGCTTCGACGGCAACCGCATGTACCTGGACCGCTTCTGGCACGACGAGTACTTCCGCGCCGTGGCCGAGGTCGAGGCCATCGCCGGGGAGGCGGATCTGACGCCGGTGCAACTCGCGCTGGGCTGGCTGCGGGCGCAGGAGGGCGCGGACTGCATCATCGTCGGCGCCTCGCGCATGGAGCACCTCGAAGAAAACCTCGACGCCTTCGACGCGCCCCCGCTCGACGCCGAGGTGCTCGCCGCCTGCGACGGCGTGTGGGCGCGGCTGCGCGGACCGACGCCCGCCTACAACCGCTAGCACAGCCCGAGGGCGGCGCGAACTACCCCGGGACGCCGTTACGCGTCGCGGGGCGAGCCCTCCAGCAGACCCTCGAACGGGCGCTCCTCGGCGCCGTTCTCGCTGCAGACGGCGTAGTGCGTCTCCGCCGAGCCGTACAGGGCGACGCCCGCCGTCTCCCCCTGCTTGTTGAGCAGGAAGAAGCGGACGTCGAAGCTCGGCAGGCCGCGCGCGTTGAGGAGTCTGGATTCCACCGTGTTCGACCGGATCCGCTCCAGGGTGGCCATGCCGGCATCGAGCGGGCTCATCCCCTGGCGCATGAACTCGACGGCGAGGAAGGACGAGAGGTTGTACAGGTTCGCTTCGCCCCGGCCCGTCGAGCCGACGGCGCCCACGTCGTTGTCCACGTACAGGCCGGCGCCGAGGATCGGGGAGTCGCCGGTACGCCCGGGGATCTTCCACGAGAGGCCGCTCGTCGTCGTGACGCCGCAGATGTCCCCTTCCGCGTTCACCGCGTTGCAGTTCGTCGTCCCCCAGAAGGAATGGGCGGGGATCAGGCCGTCGTCGACCATCGAGAGCCCGGCTTCGAGCCGCTTGCGGGGGTCGAGCCAGTGGCCCGGATCGATCCGCCGACGCCATTCGAGCCACAGGGCGCGCGACGCCTCCGTGTTGAGGTCGTCCTCGATCTCGAACCCGAGTTGGCGCGCGAACGCCTGGGCGCCGGCCCCGACGAGGAGGTGGTGGTCGGTGAGTTCGGCCACGGCCTTCGCGACGAGCGACGGCGTACGAACGCCCTCGAGCGCCGCGACGCCGCCGGCCCAGCGCCGGGGTCCGTGCATGCAGCAGGCATCGAGCTGGACGACGCCGTCCGCGTTGGGCAGCCCGCCGTAGCCGATCCCCATCTCCGTCGGGTCGCTCTCCGGGATGTTCACACCCGCCATGAGGGCGTCGAGCACGTCCTCGCCCTCGACGATGCCGCGGAAGGCGCGTTCCACCGAGCTTTCGGGTCCGCCGTTGGTGAAGCGGATCCCGCTGAGGTCGGAGACGACGATGGGGCGGGCGGCCCGCGAACGGTGGACGGCGGGAGCCCCGAAGCCGTCGGAGGCCCGGGAAGGGCGGCGCTCGGCGGCCAGAGCGGCGGGCGTGGCGGCCGCGGCCAGGCCCGCGGCGGAAGTTCGAACGAAGTCTCGACGGTCCATGCTCATGGTCTCATCCCCTTCTCAATCCTCTTCTCAATCCTCGGTCGGAGGGCTCGCGCTACGCTCAACATACGATGGTCCAAATGGCCGCGGACGTGAGCCCATGTTATCATGATCAGAGATGGAGATAACAGGAGACTGGGGAGTGGATGCCGCATGATGATTCGGACGCAGATTTCGGTAGACCGCGAACTCTACGAGCGCGTGAGGGAAGCCGCACGGCGGGAGGGGATTTCAATCGCGGAACTTTGCCGGAGAAGTCTGGCCGCAACGCTCTCAAGACTGCCCGACGAGCAGCCGTGGATGGCCTACCTCGGGACGGTCGACGGGGAACCGGGCGACAGCGCCACGGTCGATGAGGTGGTCTACGGGCGGGCGACGCCGTAAGCCTTGAAGGGACGAAAGGTGTTTCTCGACACCGGCATCCTCATCGCGGCCCTCAACCGGCGGGACCAGTACCACGCGCAGGCGCGTGCGCTGTTCGGCGGGCCCGTGCCGCGCTGGCACACTTCGGTGCTCGTCTGGTCGGAGGCCTATTCCTGGTTCCTGCATCGCCACGGCGAGGAACAGGCCCGTGCCTGCCGCCGCCTCCTGGACAACCTCGACGGGCTCGCAGTGCTCGAGGGAACATCCCGGCTCCACCGTGACACCTGCCGGATCCTCGACCGGCTCAGGGGGGCCCGCCTGACGTACGTGGACGCGTCCAGCCTTGCCCTGATGGAGCGACACGAGATCGGGATTGCCTGGGCGACGGATCATCACCTGGGCCTCACCGGGGCGGAGGTGTTCCCCCGGTCGTGAGCCGCAATCGGCGCCGCGCGTTCCCGCGGGAACGTCGGGAGAGCCGCCACTGGACGGAGCGAAGATGAGCATTCGGGTCTGCGTGGGAGGAGCGACGGGGTGGACGGGCGAGAGTGTCGTGGCCGCCATCCTCGAATCGGACGAGTTCGAACTGACCGGGGCCGTGGCGCGGCGGACGGCGGGACAGTCGGTCGGGGCCGTGCAGATCACGGCCAGCGTGGCGGAAGCGCTCCGCGAGCCGGCCGACGTCTACATCGACTACACGCACCCGAGCGCCGTGTACGCGAACGTCATGTGCGCGATCGAGGCGGGCGTGGCCGCGGTCGTCGGGACCTCGGGGCTCACCGGCCGGGAGTACGGGCAGATCAACGAGGCCGCGCGCGCGGCGGGCGTGGGCGTGATCGCCGCGGGCAACTTCTCGATCACGGCCGCGCTGCTGAAGCACTTCTCCGGGATCGCGGCGCTCCACGTGCCGCACTGGGAGATCGTCGACATGGCGTCGGCCGGAAAGCCCGACGCCCCCAGCGGCACCGCACAGGAACTCGCGGAATTCCTGGGGACGGTCGCAACGAACGAATTCGGGCGGCCGGTCGAGGACACCCTGGGATCACGGGAGGCGCGCGGGGCCACGATCGGGGGCGCGCAGGTCCACTCGCTACGGCTTCCGAGCTACGTCATCTCCGTGGAATCCATCTTCGGTCTCCCCGGAGAACGGCTCTCGATCCGGCACGACGCGGGGTCGAGCGCCGAACCCTACGTGGCCGGCACCCTGCTCGCTGCGCGGCTGGCGCCGGAACGCGTGGGCCTCACGCAGGGACTCGACCGCCTGCTCTTTGGGTAGAGGACGGGCGGAGACGTTCCCGCGGGAACGTGTTCAGCCTGCCGGGCGGTTGGCGACGATCGCGATCCGGGAGCCGTCGGGGCTCACGGCGAGGCGGGTGATGCCCTCGACGCCGAGGTCCAAAAAGTCGGCGATCTCCGTCCAATCGGAGCCCTCCGACCAGGCGAAAAGCCGACCGCCATCTCCCATCAGGATCTCGCCCTCGGGCGTCCACGCGTAGTCCTCGCGACCGGGGATCGTGCGCACGATCCGCTCGCTGGTCCCGGCGGCCGGATCCAGGCGCTCGATCCACCACTCCTCGTCCGAGACCTTGCGCACGAAGGAGATCGCCTCCGTCCCCGGAACGCGATGGATGGAGCGGCCGGGGCGCTCCGCCACGATCCGGATCTCGCCCGTCAGCGCGTCCCCGACCTGGAGCGTGGGCGGACTGCCGAGGATGAACATCGCGACGACGTGCTCATTGGCCCACGCGTGGTATCCCACAGGCTCGGCGGTGGCGAAGATCGGCCCGATCGATTCGCCGGAGAGTTCGTAGCGCCACAGGTACTGTTTTCCGCGGATCTCGTGGATCGCGGAGAAGGCGTCCTGCCCCGGGATCTGCAGCGCCGAGAACTCGCTCGCCTCCTCCGTGTGCGTCAGTCGCTCGGAGGCGCCGGGCTCGGTCCCGGATGCCGCCGCGAGCCGCATGATCTCGGTCTGCCTGCGGTCCAGCGCCACGGTGTGGAGGATCGCCGAACCGTCCAGCAGGAAGCTGGGCTGGTTGTCGTACGCGTCGCGGTCCGTCGCCCGTCCCAGGTCGGGGATCGACACCGCGCCGCCTTCGCGGACGAGCGTCCCCATCCAGATGTCGGTGGAGGGAGAGCCCGCCGCCGTCGGCGTGTAGTCCGCGGGCGCCGGCCCGATCTCCGGCATCGGCCCGTCCGGCGGCTGCAACGGGAAGAGGAGAGCCTCGTCGGAGCCGCCAACTTCCTCGTCGCTCCGGCTATCCGGCGCGCAAGCGATCCCGGCCGAGAGCGCAACCGCCAGCGTCGTCGCGGTTCGCAGAGTCATTCGTGCCATGCCTTCCTCCTGGGGGTCTTCCGGTTACGGGGATTGGGGTCTTCCGGTCACGGGGATTCCGGCAGGACGCCGAGGATCACACGCGAGGGGTGCTCCGCCGAGCGGTAGACGGTCTGGGTCGCGGCCTGGTAATCCCCCGGCGTGGCGCGGTACGTGTCCACGAAGGTCTGCGGGTTCCGGTCGTACGCGGGGAACCACGAACTCTGGACGTGGACCATGAGCCGGTGCCCGGCCTTGAAGGTGTGGAAGCGGTCCCGGAGGTCGATCTCGATCCGCGTAATCTCTCCCGGCACCATCGGTTCGGGGTTCTCGAGGTCGTTCCGGAATCGGCCGCGCATGATCTCGCCCGCGAGGTGCATCTGGTAGCCGCCCATGGGGACGTCGCAGTTGCCGCTCGGCGGCGCGCCGTCGGGGTAGACGTCGATCAGCTTCACGATCCAGTCCGAGTCCGTCCCCGTCGTGGAGACGAAGATCTCGGCCCCGATCGGGCCCGCGATCGTGAGGTCCTCCTCCAGCGGTTCGGACTGGTAGACGAGGACGTCCGGGCGCTCCGAGGCGAACCGCTGGTCCTCCACCTTCCACAGGTGGCCGAGCGTCGTGCGCTCCTCGGCGGAGAACGGCACCGGATTCGCCGGATCGCTCACGTAGGTATCGGCTGGCGAGTCCGCGGCCGAGTCGGCGGTCCGCGTCGGCGGCTCGAAGGCCAGCGTCCCGTCCGGCCCCAGGTACAGGCTCACCGGCGTGACGTCGGCCGGCGGCCAGGAGTCGTAGGCGCGCCACTCGTTCGTCCCCGTGAGGAAGACGTTTGCCTCCGTCGCGTCCCACGTCCCCTCGTCCTTCAGGTGATATTCGAAGAAGGGGAACTGGAACTCGCGCTGGAAGTGGTGCGAGGTCTTCGTGTCGAAGGCGATGCAGCCGAGGAAGTCGCCGTCCATGCGCGCCCAGCCGCCGTGCAGCCAGGGACCGACGACGAGCGTGTTCTCGAGCCCGGGGTTCTCCGACTCGACGGTTCGGTAGATGGACATCGGGCCGTAGAAGTCCTCGGTGTCGAACCAGCCCGCCACGTTGAGCGTCGCAGGGCGGACGTCGTCCAGGTAGCGGAGGGCGTTCTGCCGCTGCCAGAAGTCGTCGTAGTTGGGGTGCTCGATGAAGTCGCGCCACGCCGGCACGTCGCCGTGGAAGTAGAGTTCGTCCACCGTGGCGGCGGATCCGGCGTTGAGGAAGAAGTCGTAGCCGGAGGTCGTGCCGTAGTCGAAGCGGGCCCCGCGCGTGTCCGTGGGGCCGTCGCGCCGGCGGGCGTTCCCCGACAGCCACGAGAAGGCGTACATGATCCGGAAGGCCCCGTTATGGTGCCAGTCGTCGCCGATGAACATGTCCGATGGCGAGGCCTGGGGCGACGACGCCACGAGTGCCGGGTGGGCGTCCACCATTCCCATCACGGTCTGCCAGCCGGGGTAGGAGATCCCCCACTGTCCGACGCGCCCGTTGTGGTTGTCGACGTTCGCGAGCAGCCACTCGATTGTGTCCCAGTTGTCCGTGATCTCGTCGGTATCGGTGGGCCCGCGGGGTTCCGGCGCGGGGGCGCGGATGACCTCGAACTCTCCCTCCGACCTGAACTGCCCGCGCACGTCCTGGAAGGCGAAGATGTACGCGGAGCGGTCGAACTCCCGTGACGGCCCGAGCGGGTTCCGATACTGGCCGGGCTCGTAGGGACCGATGGAATAGGGCGTTCGAAAGAGGAGGATGGGATATTCGCGCGAGCGGTCGAGCGGCTCGTAGACGAGCGTGTACAGTGCGATCCCGTCCCGCATCTCGACCATGTACTCGGACTTCTCGTAGTTCGCCGCGAGATACTCGTGGTGTGCAGCGGCGACGGCTTCGGCATCGGTGGGGGCGGCGGCGGTCTGGGCCGAGGTCGGTGGCGGCGCGTCCGTCGCGTCTTCCGGCGCCCCGCACCCCGCTGCGAACGGCGCGACCGCAAAAAGCACCACCGCCCAGGGCGGGCTCCTGAATCGACGGTCCAGCCGGTCCGGTCGCGTCATGTCATTCTCCATCTTTCGCGGGTCGTTTCGCGGGCGGCCCAACCCGCTTGGGCCTTAGCGACGGCGGCGAAGTTCCGCCCAGTGCGTGAGGGCGTTCCCCAGGCGCACGTTCGGGAGCGTGATCGCCGTCACGGAGCCGTTCAGCGTGGCGCCTCGCAGCCTGAGTTCGACGGAAAGCACGTAATCGGTGCGGTTCGCGTCCTCCGTGCCGATGTCGCCCCTGAAGCCGCCTCTCAGGTACTCGCCGTCAAAGCGGGCGCTGTTGAGCAGCGTCCACAGGTCGTCGCCGAGTTGGACGTGGACGCGTCCCCCGTCGTCGACCGCGAGCGCCAGCGGGTGCGGCCCGAGGTGCGTGTCCACCTCGCCGACCCACTCCCCGGCGAGCTCCGGCATGGGCGCGAAGTCGATCAGCGGAGCGGTGCCGTCTCCCGCCTCCTCGAGAATCCCCTCGCGCTCCAGCCGGTGCGGGTCCGGAACCTCCGGCCGCGTCGGCTTCGACACGGCGTCCGGGAACAGCGTGTGCCAGAGGAGGTTCGAGACATAGCCGGTGAGGGGCGTCGCGGAATTGGAGAGAACGACGACGGCCGCGTTCTCTTCCGGGGCGATCGCGAGTTCGGTGCGGACGCCGCCCATCCCACCGCCGTGGCGCTGGAGACGGAGACCGCCCGGCAGTTCGCGCAGCGACCAGCCGATGCCGTATTCGGCGGCGGGACCGCTGCTTCCGCCCGGTTCCCGCATGCGCTCGATCGCCGCGTCGGAGATGATCCTCCGCTGATGGTCGAGATCGTGGCCGAGGTGGAACATCCCGAAGCGGACGAGGTCGTGCGCGCTGCTGAACACGGCGGAGCCGCCGGGGTGGTCGAAGTCGTAGAACGGGATCGGACTCTGGTCCGTCGCGTACCGCGTCGCCGTGAAGTCCTCGAGTCCCAAACCGATGCCGACCGATGTCCGCGTGAGGCCCAGCGGCCGGAACACCTCGTCGCGCATGAAATCGGGGTACGACTGCCCCGAGGCGCGCTCGATGATGTAGTCGAGGATGCCGTAGCCGAGGTTCGAGTAGTTCCAGCGTTCGTCCGGCGCCGTCACGAGGTTGGCGTAGCGTCGGATCGTCTCGTCCATGTGCGGCCGCCGGTACGGTTCGTCCTCGTAGAAGAACTGGTAGTGGAGGGGGAGTCCCGCGGTGTGGCTCGCCACGCGCCGCACCGTGGCGCCGTCAGCGTCCCAGGTCCGCCCGTCGATCTTTGCGGGGCCGAGGTAGTCGTTCGCGGGCGCGTCGAGGTCGATGAATCCCCGTTCCACGAGGATCATGAGCCCCGTCGCCGTGATCGGCTTCGAGATCGAGGCCAGCGAGTACATCGTGTGCTCCGTGGCCGGAACCCGCCGCTCCCGGTCCGCCCACCCGAAGCCCTCCTCCCACACGACCTCGCCGCCCCGTGCGACGGCGACGGCCATCGAGGGCTGGTCCCAGGCCACGAGCGCGCGCCGGATCTCGTCACGGACGGACGCGAAGTCGGGGGCGGTCTGACCGCGCACGTCGGCCGCGCCGAGGGACACGACGGCGAGCGGGACGCCGAGCCGCAGGAAGCCGCGACGTGTGACGGTGGCCCTCATCCTCATCTCCTTCCGGAAGTGTGACCCCGGACGGTGGAGCGGGACGCGGGCGGGCGTCAATGGGGCCGAAGCGGGGCCGCGGCCGGCGGACTCATTGACCGTTGGACAAAGGGGCGTCCATGATGCGTCCATCGCGGAGCCGGGCCGGGCGTTTCCGCGGCGCGGCGGACCCCCGAGATCGGAAGGAACGAACCATGTCCGAGATGGATCGGCGCACTTTCCTGCAGGCCGGCGCGGCGGCCGGCGCCCTGCTCTCCCTCGGCGGCTGCGCGCCCCGGAACGACGACCCCGGCTCCGGATTCGGAGGATCGGGGGATGAGACCTCGGCGGCCAACATCCCGGACTTCGCGCTCGAAGAGATCACGATCGACGACGTCCACGCGGGCATGCGCTCGGGCGAGTACACCTGCCGATCGATCACGGAGATGTACCTCGAGCGGATCGAGGCATTGAACCGGCAGGGGCCGCGCCTGTTCGCGGTGCTCGAGACGAATCCGGACGCGCTTGAGATCGCCGACGAACTCGACCGCGAGTTCCAGGCCTCGGGGCCGAGGGGACCGCTGCACGGGATCCCGCTCCTGCTGAAGGACAACGTCGATACGGCGGACGGGATGACGACGACGGCCGGATCGACGGCGCTCCTCGGGTCCATCGCGCCGCGGGATTCGTTCGTGGCGGCGGGGCTGCGCGCGGCCGGAGCGCTCCTGCTCGGCAAGGCGAACATGAGCGAGTGGGCGGGCTGGAAGTCGTTCGAGTTCGGGGCCTCGGGCTGGAGCGGCCGCGGGTGGGACGGCGGCCGGGGCGGCTTCTGCAAGAACCCGTACGCGCTCGACCGCACGCCGGGCGGGTCGAGTTCCGGGTCCGGGTCGGCGGCCGCGGCCAACCTTGCGGTCGCGACGATCGGCTCCGAGACCGACGGCTCGATCGTCGGCCCTTCGTCGCGCAACTGCCTCGTCGGCATCAAGCCCACGATCGGCCTCCACAGCCGGGGCGGGGTCATCCCCATCGCCCACAGCCAGGACAGCACCGGCCCCATGGCCCGCACCGTGCGCGACGCCGCGATCATGCTCGGAACCATGGTCGGCGTCGACCCCCGCGACCCGCTGACCGCCGCGAGCGCGGGCAACTTCTTGACCGACTACACGGGCGCGCTCGACCCGGCCGGCCTCGACGGCGCCCGCGTCGGCGTCCTGCGCGAGTACGCCGGCTTCGACAGCCGCGTCGATGGCCTGTTCGAGGAGGCGCTCGACGCCATGCGCGCGGAGGGCGCGACCGTCGTCGACCCCGTCACGCTCCCGGAGGAACTCCGGTTCGGCAACGAGTACGAGATGGAGGTGCTGTACCACGAGTTCAAGGCGGATCTCAACGCCTACCTCGCCTCGCTCGGCCCGGACGCCCCGATCAAGTCGCTGGCCGAACTCATCGAGTACAACGAGGCGAACCACGATCTCGAACTCGCCCTCTACGGGCAGGAGCTGCATGTGCGCTCGCAGGAACGCGGGCCGCTCACCGACCAGCGGTATCTCGACGCGCTGGCCGCGAGCCACCGCCTCTCCCGCGACGAGGGGATCGACCGCGCCATGGACGAACATCGGCTCGACGCGCTCGTCGGAATCACGGCGGGCATCCCCGCCGTGCAGGATCCGCTCGACGCCTCGGGCGGGGGCGGCGGGGGCTGCTCCACGCCGCCGGCGATGGCGGCCTACCCGAACATGACGGTCCCCATGGGCTTCATCGGAGGGCTCCCGGTCGGAATGTCGCTCTGCGGCCGCGCGTGGAGCGAGGCGACGCTGATCCGGATCGCCTACGCCTTCGAGCAGGCGACGAATGTCCGGCAGCCGCCCGCGTTCCAGCCCACGCTGCTCGTCTGAGCGGCCCCGCGGCGACCCGCACGCGGCCGACGTCGACCCGAACCCCGGGCCCCGGGCGCAGCGCGTGACGCTCACCGACTTCATCGAACGTCACTACCGCCACTTCAACGCGGCGGCGCTGCGGGCGGCCGCCCGCGCCTGGCGCGAGCTGGTCGACGAGGGCGGACAGATGCTGGTGACGCTGGCCGGCGCCATGAGCACGGCCGAACTCGGCCTCTCCCTGGCGGAGATGGTCCGGGCCGGGAAGGTGCACGCGATCTGCGCCACCGGGGCGAACCTTGAGGAGGACCTGTTCAACCTCGTGGCGCACGACCGTTACGTCCGCATCCCCGACTGGCGCGCGCTCACGGCCGAACAGGAGAAGGACCTCGAGCGTCGCGGGCTGAATCGCGTGACCGATACCTGCATCCCCGAGGCCGAGGCGTTCCGCGCAGTCGAGGCGCCGCTGCGCGAGCTGTGGCGGGCGGCCGACGCCGCGGGCGAGCGCCGGCTCCCGCACGAGTACCTCTACCGACTGATCCGCGACCGGACCCTCGCGGAGCGCTACCGGATCGATCCGGCCGATTCCTGGCTCGTAGCGGCGGCGGAGGCCGATCTCCCCCTGTTCGTGCCGGGCTGGGAAGACTCGACGCTGGGCAACGTCCTCGTCGCGGAACAACTCGGCGGCGGACTGGGCCGACCGGGGCCCGTGCACGGCGGCACGGAGTACATGGCGGCGCTCGCCGAATGGTACGTACGCACCAGCACCGGCCGAACCCTGGCGGAGGCGCCCGAAATCGACGCGGATGCGGCGGGGGCGCGGGTGGACGCGAGTGGCGACTCCGACGCGAAGCCCGTCGGCCTGTTCCAGATCGGCGGCGGGATCGCGGGCGACTTCCCCATCTGCGTCGTCCCCATGATCCGCCAAGACCTCCGCAGGTGGTGCCCCTACTGGGCGTACTTCTGCCAGATCAGCGACTCCACGACGAGCTATGGATCGTACTCCGGCGCCGTCCCCAACGAGAAGATCACGTGGGGCAAGCTGGACGTGGACACGCCGAAGTTCGTCATCGAGTCCGACGCGACGATCGTCGCCCCGCTCGTGTTCGGCTACGTCCTCGGCTGGTAGACCGGCCGCGGCCCCGCGACTGTCGGGATGCTAGGTCCCGTCTCCTCCGTCCTCGAGGAGCGCTTCCAGGTCCCAACCTCCCAGAGCCTCGACGGTCGAGTGGTCGGTCCAGTCGAAGCGGAGCGGCGTGATCGTGACGAGGCCCTCGTTGTACGCCTCGGTGTCGCTCCCGGCCGGGATGGCCTCAGGAGGCCCGAACACCGCGCTGAACCAGCGGCCTCCCTCGGCGTCATCGACCTCCTCGCCCGGATCCCCGGTCACCTCCTCGTGGACGATGCGGAAGTAGCTGCCGCCCATGGGCCGGGCCGCGATGCCGCGCGTCTCGGCCGCCGTCGCGGCCGGGAAGTTGAGCGAATAGACGATGCCGATCTCCGGCCCCCGCCGCCGCAGTTCCGCGACGAAGCGGGCGACGATGCCGGCGGCGTGCTCGAACTCGCCCGGGCCCGAGTCCTGCGAGGCCGCCACCGCCGGAATCCCCAGGTACGCCCCCATCATCGCGGCCCCCACCGTCCCGGACATGTGCGAGATCTCGCCGACGTTCGCGCCGATGTTGATCCCGCTCACGACGAGATCGAAGCCGGATTCCGGCGCGAGCACGCGGACCGCGAGGCGGACGGCGCTGGCCGGCGTGGCGTCGACGCAGTTCCCCGCCGGCGTGGCCCGGACGCGGAACTCCTCGTCAAGGCTGATGCTCATGCTCGTCCCGCTCTGCTGGCTGCAGGGCGCCACGACCGTCACTTCTCCGACCTCCCCCAGGGCCGCCGCGAGCGCCTGAATGCCGGGCGAGTCGATCCCGTCGTCGTTGGTCACGAGAATGTGGTAGGGAGACGTGTCGCCCGGCGCTTCCGGTGCTTCTCCGGCGGGTTCCGCACCGCACGCGAGCGTACCGCACCAGGCAACCGCGGCGACGGCGCCGACGATGACCCGGGCCGGTCCAGGCGGTACTACGGCGTTTCTGGCGAACATCGGCCATCCCTCTCTGTTTCTGTTCCCGGTTCCGTTGTTCCGATACTGCGGGATGGATAGTCTCGCACGATGGGATACGGGGAAACCCACAGCCTGCCGGCCCGACGGGTCGGAGCGCGAGCCGGGAGAGTAGCAACATGAAGACGGTCCTGAAGCTGGCGGCGCTCGTCGTCCTGCTGAACGTCGTCCGCTACACGGTGGGCGGGTTCATCGAGGGGTTCACGATCATGGAACCCATGCACCGGCCCCTGCCGCTCTTCCCCGAGGCGTTCGACCAGGACTTCACGTCCACCGACTTCATGATCTCGCTGGGGTACAACTACGCGATGTGGTTCGTGGCGGCGGTCGTCTTCCACCTCCTGAACCCGGTGCTCCGGGGCTCGATCTGGGTCCGCAGCCTGAAGAGCTATCTACTGATGGCCGCCTTCTTCTGCGCGCTGGCCGCCGTCTACATGAACCACTACGTAGCGGGGATCCGGCCCTTCTACTACTGGAGCATGGTCGACGCGCTCATCGTCTTCACCGTCGTTGCGCTCGCCAACGCCCTCCTCTATCCCCGGTTCTTCGGCGACCCGGCCTAGCGGCCCGGCCTGACGACCCGACGGATCGGCGGCCTCAGAGTAGCTGGTTCGCGGCCAGGGCTCCGGCGTAGGCCAGGGCGAGCATGTAGCCGAACTGGGCCAGCGGCCATTTCCAGCCCGCCGTCTCCCTCCGCATCATGGCGACCGTCGACATGCACTGAAGCGCGAACACGAAGAAGACGAGCAGGGCGATGGCCCCCCCGAAGTCCAGGTCCCGCTGCAGCGCCGCCCTCAGCTCGAGCGATGTCTCGTCGCCGTCCTCGATGCCGTAGATCGTGCCGAGCGTGCCGACGATCACCTCGCGCGCGGCGAGCGAGGAGACGAGGCCGACCCCGATCCTCCAGTCGAAACCGAGCGGTTCGATGGCCGGTTCGATCACCTGTCCCATCTGTCCGAGCGCGCTCTCATCGACCGGTGGCGGGGCGCCGTCGACCCGGGGGAACTGTGCCAGGACCCAGAGGACGACGGTCACGGCGAGGATGATCTTCCCCACCCGCCGAAGGAAGATCTTGCTGCGGTCGAGGAGGCGGAGGGCAACCGTCCGCAGCGCCGGAATCCGGTACGGAGGCAGTTCCATCACGAAGCCGGAGGGCTTCCCCCGCAGGAACGTGCGCCGGAGCAGGAAAGCGGTGCCGATGGCCGCGACGAGGCCCAGCGCGTAGAGGCCGAGCATCGTCGCCGCCCGCGTCCCGACGAACGGCCCCAGGAGCGGACGTTCCGGGATGAACGCCGCGATCAGGAGGGCATAGACCGGCAGCCGCGCCGAGCAGGTCATGAACGGGGCGATGAACATCGTCGCCATCCGGTCGCGCTCATCCTCCACGGTACGCGAGGAGAGGATCGCCGGCACCGCGCACGCGTAGGCCGAAAGCAGCGGCAGGAACGCCCGTCCCTGCAGTCCGACCCTCAGCATCGTGCGGTCGGCGATCACCGCGGCACGCGCCATGTAACCGGAGTCCTCCAGGAGTCCCAGGAAGAGGAAGAGGATGAGGATCTGGGGGAGAAAGACGAGCACGGAGCCGACCCCCGCCCACACGCCGTCGATGAGAAGGTCCCGGAACCAGCTCGCCGGAAGCCGTGCCGCCAGCCACTCGCCGGAGGAGGCGATGCCGAGTTCGACCCCGTCCATGATCGGCGTGGCCCACGTGAAGATGGCCTGGAACACGAGCGCGGCGAGGACGAGGAACACGGCCGGGCCCGCGATCCGGTGCAGGAAGAGGGCGTCCAGACGCTGCGTCAGCTTCGGCGGGCCGGCCGACCGATACTTCGCGGCGGCGAGCGCGTTCTGGACCACTTCGCGGCGGCGGGAGAGCGCGTCCATCGTCGGCAGCCCGGCTCGCCCGGCCGGGGAACCCGACCCCGACTTCGCGCTGGCCGTGGGTGTCGCCGAGCGCAGGGCCACCCGGTCCAGGAAGTCGGCGACCGCTTCGACGCCCCGCCCCGTGCGCGCGTCGGTCCGGACTACTTCCACGCCGAACGCGGTGGCGAGCGCCTCGTCGTCCAGCGTGCCGTCCCCCGCCTCGAGTTCATCCGCCATGTTGAGGACGAGGAGCGTGGGGCGTTCGCGTTCGAGCACCGGGCCCACGAGCATGAGCTGCGTCTCGAGCCGGACCGCGTCGACGATGAGGACGATGGCCTCGGGCTCGCGCAGCCCTCCGATCCGCCCTTCCAGCACGTCGCGCGTGACGCGCTCATCGGGGGAACGGGCCGAGAAACCGCTCACCCCCGGCAGGTCGACGATGTCCAGGTCGAGCCCCGAGGCGAAGCGCGCCCGGCCAACGTGTTTCTCGACCGTGACGCCCGGATAGTTCGCAACCCTTTGCCGCAGTCCGGTCAGTCGGTTGAAGAGCGTCGTCTTGCCCGAGTTGGGCGGACCGATCAGGGCCACGACGGGCGGCCCGGAAACGGGCGCGTCCGTACCGGCTCCGCGGTCCGCGCGCGTCGGGGTCGCGACTGGGGGCATGATGGGAAACTACCGATAACGATTATTGTTAGTTGAGACTGGTTCTCAACTGACGAAGACGCTAGTATGCTGCGCTCCGAGGGTCAAACCAACGTGAGGGGCAATCC
This sequence comes from Candidatus Palauibacter australiensis, assembly GCA_026705295.1. Lineage (NCBI taxonomy): Bacteria > Pseudomonadati > Gemmatimonadota > Gemmatimonadia > Candidatus Palauibacterales > Candidatus Palauibacteraceae > Candidatus Palauibacter > Candidatus Palauibacter australiensis. The sequence goes on along the minus strand of JAPPBA010000130.1, from coordinate 4,212 downwards.
CGGCGTGAAGAACGGAAGATCGCGCGGTTCCCGGACGTCGCTGATGGACGTGCCGCTGCGTACGGCGGTGGAACTCGAGCGCATCGACGCACCGAGCGACGAAGTCGGGCCGCTCCTGGAGCGCGGCATCCTGCCGGGCTGCCGACTGCGCCGCGTTCGCAATTCCCCCGCGGGAGACCCGATCATCTCCGTCGAGGGCACCCTCCTCGCCCTGCGCCGCGAATCCGCCGCGCAGCTCTTCGTGCGCGAGGTAGAGGTATAAGAGGTATAAAGGGCCTCACAGGCCCCGCCCGCCGCGCTGACGCGGGCAACGGGCTGCTACGCGTACGGCATCACGGGCACCTTGCCGAGCAGGCGCGCGTAGACCGTGAGCGCGCCCCGGTGGTGCGCCGTGTGATCGACGATGCCGTTCACGATCGCCCCTCGCGGCTGCCCCTCCATGATCTGCGGATCTTCGATGGGCGCGCGGAGATCGTCGTCCGACGCGGACCCGATGACCTCGATCGCCCGGCCGTAGGCCCGGTCGACCCACGCGACCGCCTCGGCCAGTGAAGTGACGGCCCGCGTCTCCTCGAGATGTCCCTGGAAGTCCATGTTCCAGCCGTCTCCGAACGCGCCGTCGACGAACCAGTCGACCGTACCGGCGGCGTGCGCCACGTGGCCGGCCACGGTGAATACGTCAGGGTTGGGCCCGAAACCCGAATCCTCCTCCGTGAACGTCTCCAGCGTCTTCTTGAACAGGCTCCTGGACATGGAAAGCTGTGCGGCCAGACCTTCGGCGTAGGACATGGATGCTCCGTGGGGCTTGATGTTCGGTTTTTATTCGGATTGCGGATCATGCGCCCCGGCCGGAGCGTTGTCAAGCGTGAACAACCATACAACACTCAGCCGCCGGGACTTTCTCGCCCGCGGCAGTGGCGCCCTGGTCTCCCTCGCCCTGGGCACCGGCTGCTCGGGCGACGGCATGGGTCCGGTCGTCGGTGTGCCGCCATCGCCCTCACCCGAAGATCGGGTCGACGTGATCGTGGTGGGCGCCGGTCTCTCCGGGCTGGTCGCCGCGTACGAGTTGGTCCGGGCGGGGCACGATGTCCGGGTTCTGGAAGCAGGAAACGCGGCGGGGGGTCGGGTACAGACACTTCGCGAGCCCTTCGACGACGGACTCATCGCCGAATCCGGCCCGGCCCGCATCCCGCCCGACCACGATCGAACGCTCGGCTACCTCGATCACTTCGGGATCGAGACCTCGCCCTTCTATCCGCAGGACGGTGAGTACCTCATCGTTCCCGAGCGGGGAGACCGCTACCGGGAGTCGCCGGGCGTGTTCCTCGGTGGGGGGTGGGACACGTGGCTCAAGATTCCGCCGGGGACCGACGCCTTGCCGATGGCTTTTGCCGAAGCGCTCGGAGACCGGGTGCGGTACGGCTCGCCGGTGACGAGGGTGGTCCGGGACGAGGCCGGGGTCGTGGCCTCGTACGGAACCGGCGACGCGGCGGGGGAACTGAGGGGCGGCCACCTTATCTGCACCGTCCCCCTCCCCGTCATCGACAGGATCGTGTTCGACCCCATCCTCTCGGCGGCGAAGCGAGCGGCCTTCGAAGCCACTTCCTACCAGGACGTCACTCGGGTCTACGTCCAGTACGCGGAACGGAATTGGGAGGGGGACGGCTTGAACGGCTGGGGGTTGTCGTTCCTGGGGGGATTCTCCGAAATGTGGCATCCGACCTGGGATCAGCCGGGACCTCGGGGAATCCTGATGTCGTACATGTACGGAGACATGGCGCGCGCGGTCGCGGCGATGGAGCCCGGCGCCATCGTACCCGATTTCATCGATCGCTTTGATGGCCTGTTCCCCGGCTCCCGCGAGGTCGCGGAGCGCGGAACCCACTTCGCGTGGGAGCACCAGCCCTGGATCGGGGCCGCATACACCCGGAACGATCCCCCGTTCGCCGAGCACCCGGAACTGGCATCGCCCGAGGGCCCCATTCACTTCGCTGGCGAGCACGCTTCGGGGGAGCGGGGGTGGATGCAGGGAGCCCTCCAGTCGGGCCTCCGAGCGGCTTCGGAGATCGACGCGACCGTGACGGGGGAACGTGCCCGCACGACCGTGGCGATCTCGCGGCGGCGGATGTCGCACCGCGTCGCGGGCGCCCTTCGTGCACCGGAATGGCTGGCGCCCTGATGGGACCAGCTCCAAACACGGAGACCCCGATCGACGGAACCACGCCGGTCGGCGTGGGAGGTTGGCTCCTGGTTTACTTGTTGGGTTCCATCCCGTTCCTGCTCGTCCATTCGGCGGGCCTGTCGGGATGGTTTCTTGACTATGCCCTCTGGCTGCTGGGCGCGATCTTCCTTCTCCTCGCGTCCCCGCTCGCCCTCATCCTCCTGAAGTCGCCGCGAGCCCCGAGGTGGAACGTCGTCGCGCTGTGGGTCGTCGCCCTCGTGATCACGCTGCGCGCGGCCGCCGTCCCCTTCAATCTCGAGACCGACGGGGCGGCGCAGAGGAGAAACCCCGAGGAATGGGTGGCCGCAATCGCGATCCTCGCGGCCATCGTGGTGGGGTCGCTGGCGTGGGCGACAGTCTGGACGGCCTACTTCCGGCGATCGCTCCGCGTGCGGAACACCTTCGGTTCGCGGTGAGGAGCGCGCGCCGGGGTGGGAGAGATTCTCAGCGGATCCCGGGCGGCAGCCGTCTCACGGTGATGACCGGGACGTCGAGCGCGTCCGTATCGATGAAAGCGACGAGGCCGTCCGGACCGAACGCGGCCGGCATGTCGGGCAGCGTCGCGGTACCCGGCGCGAGCGTGCCCACGTAGCGCCCGTTCGGCGCGATCACGTCGATCGAGCCCGGCTCGTCCGAGCCCGACTCCGTGCTCCGCTGGACCCACAGCGTACCGTCCCAGGTCGCGCGCACGGCCGTGATAAGCGGCACTTCCGGAAAGAACCGCATGTTCTCCGCGGCCGCCAGCCAAGCCGTCTTAACTTCGTTCACGAGCGCGATCATCTCCGGCGTCGGCGTCCCGAACCATGTGTCCCTCCGGCTTCGTCGTATCTCGAGCAGGTGCTCGCGCTCAGACCGTTTCATCTCGTCCGTCACCGGCTGCGGCTGAAGGGGTCGGCGCAGGATCCGCGATACGGTGCCGGAAGGATCGGTGAGTTTGAGGGCGTAGCCCGACGAGTCGGAAAGCGCGATCGCGCCCGAGGGCAGCACGTCGAACAGCACCTCCGGCTCAAACCCCCACACTTCGCCGATCACGTCCGCGATCGCCCTGTCTTCACGGTCGCGACTTTCCTCCCGTTGACGCGGGGCCCAGGCCTCCACCAGCGTCTGCTCCGTCAGTTCATCCGACGACATGTCGATCCGCACGATCGAACGCTCGCTGCGGCCGATCAGCGATCGAAGATCCGTTCGTGCCGGTCGAAGCCCCGGGCGACTCGCGATGCCGAACCCTGAGCCGGGTTCCCGCACCGTGTCTTCGAACTCGCCGTCGGGACTGAAGATGTGGTATCCCCTGCGCATCATGTCCTCGACGACCGCGCGCCCGTCCTCCCAGACGACGAGTTGTGTCGGGGCACGGAACTCGCCGGGACCCCCGCCCCCGCGACCAAAATCGCGCACGTATCGACCGACAGCATCCACCACAACCACATGCGTAGCGCCCGCCACCCCTGCCCCGTCCAGCACGTAGAGGTTGCCCGCGCCGTCAAAAGCTACGTTTCGGATGGCTGCGAACTGCTCCCACTCGGCCGTCGCGGTGGCCGATCCGATCCGGTACTCCAACTCGAGGTCCGCTGAGAGCGGAATGTCCTCCGCCGGCAAGTCGACGACTTCCTGCGCCGATAGGCCGCCCGCGCCCAGCGCAGCCGCGAGCACCAAGGTTCCCTTCATGGAGCCGGGGGAGGTCGCGCCGACTCGAGGCGGATCGCGGGTGGGAGCCGCCACACCGTGATGACGGGGACGTCGAACTCGTCCGTGTCGACGAAGGCGACGAGGCCGTCCGGGCCGAAGGCGTCCGGCATGTCGGGGAGCGCGGCGGTTCCGGTCTCGAGCGTGCCGAGGTAGCGCCCGTCCGGCGGACGGAAGTAAATTCGCATCTTCCCATGGAAGTTGAACTTACGAGATTGGACGGCCGGATTCCAGCCGTTTGACTCCCGCCGATTGCGGATCTAGCCGCGAGACCTTCTGCGGGCTTCCAGCGCCTTCCGAAGCTGTCC
>JAPPBA010000129.1 GCA_026705295.1 Candidatus Palauibacter australiensis | reverse complement strand
AAACACAACGATCACACACAACCACCAAACTAAGAATACCAATCGTGGACATACTATCCCCCGTTCGAGGTCAAGTACATCAAGCGCAAGGTCGAGCACGGGGTGAACGCGCAGTACATCCAGACCTCGAACCACATGGGCACCCACCTCGACGCGCCGCGCCACTTCGTGACCAACGGCATGACGATCGACGAGATCCCCCTGGAGTGGCTGTACGGGGACGGCGTCATCGTCGACCTGCGCGACGAGATGAGCGACCTCGCCGTGTACACGCCCGAGATGATCGAATCGCGGGTCGAGATCCGCGATGGCGACCTCCTCATCCTGCACACGGGGTGGGAGCGCTTCGCGCAGTTCGGCGCCGACGCGAACGAGGAGCGCTACGTCCATACGCACCCCGGCGCGCACCCCGACATGGTGCGGTGGCTCATCGACCGGAAGATCAGGGTCTGGGGCGTGGACGTCATCTCCACCGATCACCCCATGAACCTCCCCATCGGAAGGTTCCTCGGGAAGGGTACGTTCGGACACTGCGACCGCGTGCGGGCGATGGCGGAAAAGGTGTTCGGCGGGGCCGCGGCCGTGGAGGAACTGTTTCCCGAGGAGCACTACCAGCTCACGCACAATGCGCTCTTCCCGCACAACTGCATGCACATAGAGAACCTCGGCGGCCGGATCGCCGAGCCGGAACTGCAGAACCGGCGGCTCACCATCGGGTGCTTCCCGTGGAAGTTCAAGGGAGGGGAAGCCGCCTTCTGCCGCGTGGTGGCGTTCCTCGATGAATAGTCGAGGAATAGTCGAGAATCGACGGTCGGGCGAAAATGAGTGCCCGACGCGTCTTCAGACGGATCAGACGGAGAGGTGGAACATGACGATCGCCAGCCGTGCGCGAAGAAACGGATTGCCGCTGCTGTCGCTCCTTCTGTCGTTCGGTTTCCTGTCGGAGGCCGCGGCCCCGCTGGAGGCGCAGAGCTTCTCGCGGGAGGGACTGCTCGACTACATGGAGCAGATCCGCAACGACAACGACCTTCCCGGGCTGTCCGTCGCGGTGGCGGTGGACGGGGAGATCGTCTTCTCCGAGGGCGTGGGCGTCGCCGAACTGGACAACCGCACGCCCGCCACCGGCCGGACGGTCCACAACGTGGGCTCCGTGTCGAAGGTGCTGGCCGTGGTCGGCCTCATGCAGCTCGTCGAGCAGGGGAAGGTGGATCTCGACGCGACGCTCCAGACGTACATGCCCTGGTATCCCGAGCGGGAGTTCCCGATCACGGTGCGCCACATCCTCACGCACACCTCCGGAATCCGGCACTACGACGGGGTCGAATTCGGCCCCCACGACCTGCTCCGCTTGCGGCACTACGACACCTTCGAGGAGGCGACGGAGCTGTGGCGCGACGACCCCCTCGCCTACGACACGGACTCCGGGTGGCTGTACTCCTCGCACGCGCACAACCTCCAGCACGGGATCGTCGAGGCGGCGTCGGGAGTGGACTACGAGGAATACCTCAAGCGCTACGTGTGGGAGCCGGCGGGGATGTTCGCCACCCAGTTCGACGTCCCGTCGCGGGTCGTGCAGAACCGCGGCCGCGGCTACGTCCGGGGCGAATCCGGCCGCTTCATCAACGCCCCGCCGGAGGACCCGAGCTACAAGTACGCCGGCGGCGGCATCATCTCCAACGTGGAAGACCTCGTCCGCTTCGCGATCGCGATCAACGACGGGCGCCTGCTCGCTCCGGAGACGGTGGCGGAGATGCACCGGCCGCAGCTGGAGCCGGGGATTCGGGAGATCGATCCGTCGTCACCGGATGGACTCGGCGATCCGATCGCGCACGAGCAGGCGCTGGCGTGGTTCATACGAACGGACCCGAAGGGACGTAGCTATCCGAGCCATACGGGCACGGTGAAGGGTACGCGATCCTTCCTCGCGAACTTCGACGACTACGGCGTGGCGGTGGCGCTCCAGACGAACGCGCTCCCCTTCGACTCGGCGAGGTACGGCGAGGCGATTGCCCAGATGTTTCTGCCGTAGGGACCGGAGAGACTCGCCCGCCGTGCTCGAACGCCGCGATCCGGCGCTGTTCCCGGCGCGCGAGCAGGCCCGGCGCATCCGCGCGGGCGCGCTGAGCGCGGCCGACCTGCTCCGGGCCTGCCTGGTCCGCGTCGAACGTCACAACGCCGAGCTCAACGCCGTCGTCACCCTGAACCCGGCAGCGGAGGCGGAGGCGGCCGCGGTCGACGCCTCCCTCGCGGCAGACGAGGATCCGGGACCCCTCGCCGGGCTCGTCGTCGGCATCAAGGACGTGACCGAGACGGCCGACCTCCGCACGACGTACGGCTCGCCGCTGTTCGCCGACCACGTGCCCGAAGAGGATGCGCTCGTCGTGCGTCGCCTGCGCGAGGCCGGCGCGGTGATCCTCGGTAAGACGAATACGCCGGAGTTCGCGGCGGGCGGAAACACGTGGAACGAAGTGTTCGGCGTGACGCGGAACCCGTGGAATCCCGCCCTCAGCGCGGGAGGGTCCACCGGAGGCGGCGCGGTCGCCCTCGCGACGGGGATGATCTCGCTCGCGCAGGGCACCGACCTCGGCGGCTCGCTGCGGATCCCGGCCTCGTTCTGCGGAATCGCCGGGCTTCGCCCCACCCCGGGGCTCGTCCCGACGGTGCCGGCCGCCTACCTGTGGGACGATCTGCAGTCGACCGGCCTGATGGCCCGGGATCCGGCGGACGTCGCTTTCGGGCTCCGCGCGATCTCGGGACCCGATCCGGCCTCGCCCGTGTGCGCACCCGAGCCGCGCTGGCCGGAACCCGGCGCCGCGGATCTCGCCGGAGGCCGCTGGGCCTACTGCGGCGACATCGCGCGCATCGGAATCGACGGCGGCGTGGAGGCGGCATGCCGCGGGGCGCTGGCGTCGCTACGGTCGGAGGGCGCGCGGGTCGACGAGGTCGATCTCGACCTCTCCTGGGCGTGGGACGCGTTCCTCGTTCTCCGCGGACACTGGTTCGTGTCGCATTTCGAGGCCGAACTCCACCGGGTCGACGCCTTCGGCCCCAACGTGTCGGCCAACCTACGCTCCGGACTGGCCCTGACCCCGGCCGAGATCGGGGCGGCGGAGAACGCGCGCCGCCGGGTGAGGGAAGCGCTTCTCGCACTCCTCGAACGGTACGACGCGCTCCTGACGCCGTGCATGGCGATCCCGCCCTTCCCGGCGAAGCAGAACTACCCGGAGACGGTCGGGGGGCGGCCGATGAAGACGTACGTGGACTGGATCGCCCCCACCTTTCTGCTCTCGATGCCCGGCCTGCCCGTGGCCTGCGTCCCGGCCGGGTTGGATGCCGCGGGGTTGCCGGTCGGGCTGCAGGTCGTCGGGCCCGCGAGCGGGGAGGGGCAGACGCTCGCCGTGGCGTCGGCCATCCAGGCGTCGCGGCCCATCGGTCTCCCGCCCATGGTCGCCGACGACTGAAGCGGGCGGCGCGACGTTCCCGCGGGAACGTTCCGCGCTAGATTCCCCGCGCGCGGCGGCCACCGACCAACCCCCGAACCCCGAGAGCCGATCATGATCATGTCAAACGACCACGCCGTTTCGGAGTTGTCCGGCGAGGGCCTCGACGCCTGCGTCCGGTTCCTCCAGCGGCTCATCCGCACGCAGTCGATGCCCGGCGAAGAAGGCGAGCTGGCCATGCTCGTCACCGAGGAGATGCGCGCGCTCGGCTACGACGAGGTGGAATATGACGCGGCGGGCAACGTCATCGGTCTCCTCCGGGGGCTCGGCGACGCTCCGTCGGTGATGTTCAATACCCACCTCGACCACGTGGACGCCGGGGATCCGGCTGACTGGCCCCACGACCCCTACGGCGGCGAGATACACGACGGCCTGCTGTGGGGGCGCGGCGCGATCGACATCAAGGGGCCGCTCGCGGCGCAGGTACACGGCGTCGCCCGCCTCATCGCCGCGGAGAAGCGCCCGCCCGGCGATGTCTACGTAACGGCGACGGTACAGGAGGAAGTCGGGGGACTCGGCGCCCGCTACATGGCGGACACGCTGCAGCCCGACCTGGTCCTGATCGGCGAGCCCAGCCGGAACGAGATCCGTCGCGGACACCGGGGCCGGATCGAACTCCGCGTCCAGGTGCGGGGGAAGATGGCTCACGCCTCGATGACCGACATCGGCCGCAACCCGCTGACCGTGCTCGGACGCTTCCTCGCGGCGCTGGAAAACGTCGACCTCCCACACGATCCCGACCTGGGCACCTGCTCGATCGCCCCGACGCTCATCGGAACGGACCAGACCAGCGGCAACGTCATCCCGGGCTTGGCGGAAGTCACGCTCGACTGCCGCACCGTCACCGGGCAGGACGCGGCTTCGCTGCGGGAGCAACTCCTTCCGGTGCTCCGCGCGTGCGAGATCGAGGGATCGAGCAGCGACATCCTGATCCCGCAGCACGAACGCGCCAGCTATGCGGGGTACGAGATGACGTATCCGGCCGACAACCCGGCGCTCTCGCTACCCGCCGACCACGAAGCGATCCGCACGGCGGTCGAGGTCCTGGCCGGCCCGCTCGGGGCCGAGCCGCCGGTCGACATCTGGGACTTCGCGACCGACGGCGGACACTTCGGGCTCGCGGGCATGACCGTGGTCGGGTTCGGGCCCGGAGACGACCGCTTGGCCCACACCGTCCACGAGCACATCGTGATCGACGAACTGGCGACGGGAATCCGCGGCAACGCAGCCCTCGCGTTCCTCTGGCCGGCTCGCTACGCCCGAGCGAGCTGACGCACCGCCGAACGATCGCTAGTTGTCGATGAACTCGGCGACGTGCGCGGGGGCGAGGCGTGTGGTGTGGCGGGAGACCGCGATCATGACGATCACGTTCCCGACCATCCCGTAGATCCCCGGGTGGACGCCGGCGGTCGCGGCGGCTGAGACGAGATCCAGCCGCAGGGCCAGATCGAGGCAGAACGCGATGCCGCCGCCCGTCACGAGGCCCCACAGCGCCCCCGCGCGCGTGACGCCCCGCCACAGGAAGGTCACGACCGTCAGCGGGAAGAGCTGCGCGATGAACCCGTAGCTGAGGAGCAACAGCTCGACGAGGCTGAGTCCGGGGATCAGCGCGAGCCCGTAGCTGGCGGCGCCCACGAGGATCACCATGAGGCGGATCCAGTGCCGCTGCGCCGCGTCGTCGAGCGCGCCCGGCCGCAGGTTCCCCCAGAAGTCGCGGACCGCCACGGATCCCGCCGCGTGCAGGAGAGCGTCTCCGGTGGACATCGAGGCCGCGAGCGCTCCCGCGCAGAAGAGGCCTACGATCACCGGCGGCAAGCCGATCAGCGCCGACGTCACGATCGTGGGCAGGATGGCGTCCGCCGGCTCGACGCCGGGGAAGGCGAGCACGCCCGAGAACCCAATGAAGAGGATGGGGACGAGGAAGAGCGCGAAGGTCGGATAGTAGACGACCGTCCGCTTGAGGGTGTCCACGTCGCGGGCCGTGTAGATCTTCATGAAGTAGTGCGGCCACACGCTGAACCCGAAGGCGGAGATGGCGACCGAACTCGAGTAGGCGCCCCAGCTCCATGGCTGTCCGTCCGCGCCGAGTCCCGGCCCCCGCAGCATGTCCGGGAGCCCGGCGGCGATCGCGTCGAACATGGGTCCCACGCCGCCGTGCAGCTTCGCCGGCAGGTAGAGGCCGAGCCCCCACGCGAGCACCATCATGAACATCCCCTGGAAGGTGTTCGTCCAGCCGACTCCCAGGACGCCGCTCCGGAAGACGTAGACGAGGACGACCCCGTACGCGATCGCGGACCCGGCCCACTGCGGGACGCGCCCCTCCGTCACCACGTTGAAGACGTATCCCGCCCCCTTCATCTGGATCACCAGGTAGGGGACGAAGGCGAAGATGGAGAGGACCGCGAGGATGGCCGGGATCGCGCGGCTGTCGAAGCGGTGCGCGAAGAGTTCGGCCTGCGTGACGTAACCGAAGCGCCGGCCCAGCGCGGCGACGCGGGGGCCGAAAAAGTACCAGGGGACGAGGCCGACGGACGCGTAGGCGAGGATGTAGAAGGCCGCCGCCCCGCGCGAATAGGCCCAGCCGGGCCCGCCCAGGAAGGCGAACGCGCTGAACACCGAGGCCCCCATGATGAAGTAGAGGACGAGGAAGTTCAGCGAGCGGTCGCCCGCGACGTAACCCTCCGTGCTGTCCGAGGCGTGGCGGCCGGAGGCGAGCCCGATCGCGAGCGAAGCGAGCAGATACCCGATCGTGACGAGGAAGACGATCAGCCAGGCCGGCATCAGCCGCTCCCGCCGTTCGGATCGCCGTCGCCGGTCTCCCGCTTCCGTTCCCACAGGTAGTACCCGAAGAGAACGAAGAAGGAGAAGAGGAGCCCGACCACGACATAGAAGAGCGAGAACGGCATCGCGAGTACGCGGGGCTCGATGGTGGCGAACCGCGGATAGATCGGCCATACGAGCGCCGCGAAGAGCAGCACGTAGAAGACCGCGACGGCGATGGCGATGGGGTGGCGGTCGGGAGGCGCGGCTCGGCGTGGTTCGTCCATCGCCGCAAAAGGCCGGCTCCGCCGGATCCGGTCAAGACTGGCCGAACGGTTGAACGGCGGGCTCGATCGAACGATCTTGCCGCATGTCCCGCATCAAGCGAAGCCGCATGCGCGCTGCCGTCGCCCCCGGCCTGCTCGTCATCAGCCACGCGCTGGCGTTTTCGGCGTGCCGCCCCGGAGGGGATTCATCCAGCGCCGCCGAAACCCCCGGCGATGCCGAGATGTCGCCGTCCGCCGCGGGCGTTGCGGCCGGGGGCGCCGACCTCTCCACCGGGACGCACGTGGTCCTGCTGGGGACGGGGACGCCCAATCCCGAACCGGAGGCATCGGGCCCCGCCACCGCAATACTGGTGGACGGGCGGGCCTACATCGTGGACGCCGGCGTGGGCCTCGTGCGCCGCGCGGCGGAAGCGGCCGACCGCTACGGAGCCGAGGGCCTCACGGCGGCGCGCCTGGACATCGCCTTCCTCACTCACCTGCACAGCGACCACACCCTGGGGCTGCCGGACCTGATCCACACGCCGTGGGTGGCCGAGCGGGAGGCGCCGCTGAAGCTGTTCGGCCCCGGCGGGACGGCTGCGATGGCCGCGCACCTGACGGCCGCGTGGGAGGCGGACATCGAGAACCGGCTCGGCGGCCACCAGCCGTCGACACCGGACGGGTGGCGCGTGGAGACGGTCGAGATCGACCCGGGGGTCATCTACGAGGACGACCGCGTCCGCGTGACCGCCTTCGCGGTGGTGCATACGGGCTGGCCGGAGGCCTACGGCTTTCGGTTCGACGCTGCGGGGCGCTCGGTGGTTCTCTCCGGCGATACCGCTCCGACCGAGGCGATCGTCGAGATGTGCGCGGGCTGCGACGTACTCGTGCACGAGGTATACTCGGCCACGACATTCCGTGACCGTCCGCCGGAATGGCAGGTGTATCACGCCCAGGCCCACACCTCGACCGTCGAACTGGCGGAACTCGCCGTGCGGGCGCGCCCGGGGATCCTCGTCCTGCATCACCAGTTGGCTTGGGGAGCGACACCCGAGGAGATGGTCGCGGAGATTCGCGCCGCCGGCTACGACGGACCGCTCGCATACGGCCGGGACCTGGACGTGTACTAGTGTAGTGTCGCCACCGGGCTGGACCCTCCGGACCCACGCCTCCCGCGCGGCGCTTGCCTCGGCTCTCGCGCTCATCGCGCTCCCGGCGCCGGCGGTCGCCACGGCCCCGGCCCAATCCCGCGAGCCTCCCCCATCCCCCGATGCCGCCTCGGCGCTGAAGACGGCGCGCGACGCGCAGCGCGCATTCGAGCACGTCCGGCGCCGCAACTTCCCGCGCGGCCCGCTGGTCAACCCGAGATGCGGCGAGGGGATCGGGCGCTTCTGCCTCGTCGAAGGGTGGGACGACGACGATTGGGAGCCGGTCCCGGAGGAGCCGGAGGTCGTGGAGGAGCGGCACGCCCTGATCGCGGTCCTCGACAGCGCCGCCCGGATGATCCCCGGCGACGAGTGGCTCACGGGGCAGCGCGTCGCCTACCGACTGGAGGCCGGTCGCGAGCAGGAGGCGCTCACGCTGCTGGACGCCTGCCGCGCGGAGAGTGCGTGGTGCGCCGGGCTCACCGGATTCGTGCTCCAGGAGAGCGGCCGCTATGCGGAGGCGGAGGAGGCCTTCGACCGCGCGCTCGGCCGGATGACCGAAGAAGAACGCTGCGGCTGGACCGAACTCGGGCCGGTGCTCGACCGCCGGACGCGCGGCCGCTACGAGCGCTTCGTCTGCGGAAGCCCGCCGCGGCGCGCCGTGGAGCGCTCGTTCTGGCACCTCTCCGACCCCTTGTGGCTCGAGCCGGGACTGGAGCGGCGCTCCGAGCACCTCGCGCGCCGCGTCCGCGCCGCGCTCCAGGCCGACGCCGCCAGCCCCTGGGGGATGCGGTGGGGCGACGATCTCACCGAGATCACGCTGCGTTTCGGCTGGCCCGCCGGCTGGGAGCGGGCGCGCCGCCGGTTCGTCGGCTCGCGCACCGACGAGATCATCTGGTCGCACCGTCTTCCGGGGGCGCAGCGGTTCACCGTGCTGCAGCTCGGGCCTGCCGACGACAGGCCGATCTGGGACCTGGATGAGCCGGAGGGCCGCACGAGCTGGGCGCCGGCCTTCGGCGAAATCGCGGACCTTCCTCACCAGGCGGCCAGCTTTCGACGAGACGGCCGCCGGCGGGTGGTCGCGGCGTTTACATGGCCCGACTCGCTGCCGTCCTGCGACCTGGAGAGCGGTCTCTTTCTCGCCGACGCCCATGGCGTGACCGCCTCGCGCGCCGGCCGGGACAGCGAGCCGCTGGCCGTCGCGGAGCCCCGGGGACTCGCTCCGGCCACGCTCGTCGGCGTCGAAGCGCGTTGCGAAGAGGGACCCGGCGCCGCACGCGCGCGGCTGCCCCTTGCCGTTGGCCAGCCTCTGCTGTCCGACATCCTGTTGCTCGACGCCGGCGGGGCCTCCCCTGCGACGCTCTCGGAGGCGCTCGCCCGCGCGCGAGGCGACCGCACCGCCGCCGCAGGCGAGACCCTGGCCGTGTACTGGGAGTGGTACGGCTCCCCCGCCCCCGCCAGCGCGCTCCAGGTGACACTTTCGCTGGCGCGGGAGGGGAAGGGATTCTGGCGCCGGGCGCTCGAATGGAGCGGCCTCGCCCGCGGCGACACGGAACAGGCCGGCATCCGCTGGCTCGAGGCGACGACGAATCCCGCGGCTGAGGGCCGCACCGTCGAACTCCGCCTCCCCATGCTCGATGAGGGGCGGTATCGCCTCACGCTCCAGGTCGTTTCCCCGACGGACGGGACGGCCGAGTCCAGCAGCGAAATCGAAATCGTCGTCGCGCCGCCGCCCCCCGCCACGACCACCGCTGCGCCGTTCAAGGGCGTCGGCGGTGCGGCGGAAGCGCCGTGACGCGCCCGCCCCCAACGTGCATATTTCGCCCCCGCGCGACGACCGAATCGACTCGCAGCCGACACCGGAGGCCCCCATGAACCACCGCGCCCAACTCCCGCGACGCCTCGGCCCCGTCCTGGCCCTTGCCCTCGCCGCAGCCGCGGGCTGCCAGCGGGACGGTTCGTCTCCGGCGGCTTCGACGGCCGCGCTGGAGCCCGACCAGGTTCTCGCCGATTCGCTCATCGGCGCCTGGGTCGAGGCCGCGGGTGGCATGGAAGCCTGGCACGAGATCGAGTCGGCCCGCTACACGATCACCACTGTGTGGTACGATTCCATCGGCGAAATCCGCCGGATGCGCCCGCGCCGCGTGGAATACCGCAAGGTGGACGGCGTCGAGCAGACGCGGATCGAGCGCCCCGAGGCCGAGGGTCTCTACGTCCAGACCTTCACGGGCTCCGAGATGTGGGCCACGCTCAACGAGCGGCTTCTGGAGCCTGGCATCCGGGCCTGGGACGAGTCCGAGTACGTGGGCCGGGACGTGGTCTACTGGTTTGGGCTCCCGTACAAGCTCTACGACCCCGGCGTGAACCGGCGGGCCGGACCCCGCGACGAAGGTGGATACGAGGTGCGCATCACCTTCGGTGACGGCGTCGGTCTCCAGTCCGGCGACCGCTACTTCTACTACTTCCTCGACGACGATCCCTGGCCCGAGCAGGTCCACTACATCTCGCAGGGGAGGGGAGAAGAGAGCCGTGCGCGCATGTACTGGGACGGTTACCGGACGGTCGGCGACTTCACGTACGTCATCTCGCGGCTCTACCGGGACACGGAGATGAACCCGACCCGCGAACTCCGCCATGATGACGTCGAACTGAACCCGGTGCTGTCGGACTCGATCTTCCGGCGGCCGGGTTCGTGAAGTCGGGTCCCGCGGACCCGAGCCGGGCGGTCGAAGACTATCTGAAGGCCGTCTACAAGCTCCAGCAGGCCGGCGACCCCGTGTCCACGACGGCGCTGGCCGAGGAACTGGACCGCTCCGCGGCGTCCGTCACGAACATGGTCAAGAGCCTGGCGGTGCAGGGGCTCCTCCGGCACACCCCGTACCGCGGGGTGCTCCTCACAGCCACGGGAAAGGCGGCGGCGCTGCGGATCATCCGCAGGCACCGGGTGATCGAACTGTATCTGATCGAGAGGCTCGGCTTCTCGTGGGAGGATGTGCACGCCGAGGCCGAGCGGCTCGAGCACGCCGCCTCGGAAGCGCTCATCGACCGGATGGCGCAGGCGCTCGGAGAACCGTCGATCGACCCCCACGGCAGTCCGATCCCGACGCGCGACGGCGAACTCGCGCACACCGAGTGGATCCCCCTCGCGGAGTTGAAGGGAGGGCGCGGCGTCGTGCGCGAGGTCTCCGACCGGAGTCCGCGGACGCTGCGGGAACTCGCCGCGCTCGGGCTCTTCCCGGGCACGCGCATACGGTGTCTGGGCGAGCGGGCGGATGGCGTCGCCCGCCTCGAAGTGGACGACCGCTCCTTCGATGTCGAGCCCGTCCTCGCGCGCGCCGTCTTCGTCGAGCGCGAATCCTAGCCGGCTTTTCCCATGGCCTGTGGGTCCAGCAGGGCGGGGAGGATCGTTCCGGCCTCGCCGCGCAGCGCCGCCGCCGCAACCTCCGTGAGCGCGGTCCGCCGCACGTTGACCTCAACGATGAGCCCGCCGGCCTCGCGCGTCGCGAGGGGAAGCGCGGCGGCGGGGTAGACGACGGCGCTCGTGCCGACGACGAGACACAGATCTGCCCGCTCCGCCAGCCGGCGCGCACGGTCCAGCAGGTCGGGATCGAGCGTCTCGCCGAAGAGGACGACATCGGGTCGCCGGAGACCCCCGCAGCCGGAACACCGGGGGAGCGTCTCGCCGAGCGGCTCGGCGGGCCAGCGCGCCGCGCAGGACTGACAGCGGTCGCGCCCCACGGCGCCGTGCAGCTCGAGCGGCAGCGCCGCCTCCGCGGGCTCCTCGCCCGCCTCTTCGAGCGCGGCGCGCGTGTGGAGGCCATCGACGTTCTGGGTCACGAGTCCTGCCTCCCCGCGCCGCAGGAAGAAACGCGCCAGCGCCCGATGCCCCTCGTTTGGCCGGCAGCCGGCGAGCGCCGAGCGCCGCCAGGCGTACCACTCGAGCACCGTCCGCGGATCGCGCGCCAGCGCTTCGGGCGTGGCGAGTTCCTCCGGGCGGTAGCTCTTCCACAGCCCGCCGGCGTCTCGGAACGTCGGCACCCCCGACTCGGCCGAAATCCCCGCCCCCGTGAGCGCGACCACGTGGCGGGCTTCCCGCACGAGTCGACGCGCGTGTCGCCATTGACCCTGTTCCATCGTCTCCCGATCTTGTGACCCCGACCTCAACCCGGGCCCGCATGCCGCGCCCGAGCCCGCAGCGCCGCCCCGAAGGACGACGAACCGGATAACGGACGATGAACGCGTGAGCATGAGAATCAAGGCCGAGGGAGACGTGTGGCGGGCGGAACTCGCCGAGGAGGATGGAGCGCGCGTCGTCGTGTTCTTCTGCCAGAGCACCGACCAGCGCCCCTACCGCGTGGTTCGCCTGGACCCGGATCGGTACGGTGAGAGCGAAACCCCGGCGGAGATACCGGAGGAGGAACTCCGGAGCCTGTTCGAAGCCTCCCGTTCGATGGGGATTCCCCGGGACTATCCGACCTACAGTCGGTGAACGTTCCCATCGCCGGACGGACGGTCCCCGGGCCCGGAACAGGCCCGTGCGTCGACCTGCACATGCACTCGACCGCCAGCGATGGAACGGTCGCGCCCGCCGGCGTGGCCCGGGCGGTGGCGGAGGCCGGTCTCGACGGGTTCTCGCTGACGGACCATGACACGACGCAGGGACTTGCCGAGGCGGAGACGGCGGCGCGGGCACTCGGGCTCCGCTTCCTGCCGGGGGCGGAGCTGTCGGCGAACGAACCCGGCCGATCCGTGCACCTCCTGGCATACGGGTTCGAGGCGGCCGATCCCGGCCTGCAGGCTTTCCTCTCCCGCTACCGCGAGGATCGGCTGCGGCGCGCGCGCGAGATCGTCGAGAAGCTGCAGGCAGCGGGCGCGCACGTGACCTGGAGAGACGTCGAACTCCAGACGGGCGCCGCGGCTCCGACCCGGGCCCACGTCGGCCGGGCCGTCGTGGCCTGCGGTGCGGCCGCCGATATCAACGAGGCGTTCCGGCGTTACCTCTCGCGTGGTCGTCCCGCCTACATCGGCAAGGAACCGACGCCCCCGAAAGTTGTAATCGATTGCGTGCACGCGGCGGGCGGTGTCGTTTGCCTCGCCCACCCGGGCAGGATGCACGGCGAGGACGACGTCCGCCGCTGGGCGAGCGAGGGTCTGGATGGCGTCGAGGTCGTCCACCCCGCGAATCCTCCCGCCGTGCAGAGCCGCATGGACGCCCTGGCCGGCGAACTCGGCCTGCTCCGCTGCGGCGGCTCGGACTGGCACGGACCCGACGCCGGCCGAAGGGGGGTTCCCGGGTGGGCGCATGTACCCATGCGGTGGATGGAAGAGATCGGCCGGCGGTCGTGCCGACAGGCGGATCGGCGGCCCGCCCGAGGGGCTGCGGCCGGGCCTCGCTAGGGAGAAGTGACGGAGTCGGTTATCTTGAAGGGGACGGACAGCGCCGGGAATCCGACGCGCTGAGTACCGAAGCCATGCAGGCAAGGGCGGTATGAGCGAAATAGCAGAGGCCACGCGGTCGGCCGAACCGATCGTCACGCTGACGCCTGAGGCGGCCGACAAGGTCAGGGAGTTCCAGGCCGGGACGGACGCCGAGACGGTGCTGAGGGTGAGCGTGATTCCGGGCGGGTGCTCCGGTTTCGAATACGGGCTGGACATGGACACCTCGGTGCGTGAGGACGATTTCACCTTCGAGTCCGAGGGGGTGTCCGTCGTCATCGATCCGTTCAGCGCGCAGTACCTGGCGGGCCTCTCCATCGGATACCACAGTTCGTTCAAGGGCACGGGGTTCACGTTCGAGAATCCGAACGCGACCGGGAGCTGCGGCTGCGGGACCTCCTTCGCCGTCTAGCGCGACCCGGCGCTCGCCGACCGTGCCCCTCGAGTTGTCGCCCGAAAGCGCGGGCAAGCGGATGAACGGCGCGATGCCGTTTCGCGTGGGACTGACCGGGACGGTGGCCGCCGGCAAGAGCACGCTGGCGTGCAACCTGGCGGACCGGGGCGCCACCGTGATCGACTCCGACGAACTTGCGCGCGAGGTCGTGCATCCGGGTTCCCCCGCACACGCCCGCATCCGCGAAACGTTCGGTAGCGGGGTCATCGGCCCCGACGGAGCCATCGACAGATCCGCGCTCCGGGATGCGGCCTTCGCCGACGAACAGGCCCGCGAACGCCTCGAGGAGATCTCGCACGCCGGAATCCGCGAACTCCGGGCCCGCCGAATCGCCGAAGCGGCGGCGGCTGGCGCGCGCGTGATCGTCGAGGAAATCCCCCTCCTGTTCGAGGTCGGCCTGGAAGATGACTACGACATGATCGTCGTCGTGGATGCGCCGCGAGCGGTGCGCGAGGCGCGAGCGTTGGGGTCCCGGGGCTGGACCGCGGCGGAATTCGCCGCCATAGATGCCGCGCAGCTTGCGGCTTCGGAGAAACGGCGTCGGGCCGACCGCGTGCTCGACAATCGGGGCGATGCCGAAGCACTGGAAGTCGCCGCGCGCCGACTCTGGCGGGAGATCCTGCGGGCGGCCGGCGGGGGCGGGTCTTGACCGCCTCCCCGATGTCGCCGGCTCGCGCGGAGGCGCTCGACGCGATCCGGCGCCGCCTGCGCGGCGCCTCGTCCGTCGTGCTCACAACCCACGTGAACCCCGATGGCGACGGCATCGGCAGCATGGTTGCGCTCGCATCCCGGCTGCTGCGACACGGAGCTGAAGCCACGATCGTCACCCCGAGCCGGCCGCCGCCCTCGCTCCGGTTCCTCCTCAGGGACATTCCGGCGCTCGTCGAGGAGGACCCGGCGGCCGCCGACCCGCTGAACGGAGCCGACACGATCGCCATCCTCGACACCGCCGAACCGAAACGTCTCGGCGGCCTCCCCGAGCATGCGAAGCGGACGGGAGGCGTCCTGATCGATCATCACCCGCCCGTGGGGTCTCCGCTCGTGAGACCGGCGATCCGCGACTCCTCCGCCTGCGCAACGGGCGAACTGGTCTATGACCTGCTTTCCCTCGACGACGTGGGATTGACGCGGACGGAGGCGGAAGCCCTTTACACGGCGATTTCGACGGATACCGGCTCATTCCGTTTCTCGAACACGTCACCGCGCGCGCACGCGATCGCGAGCGAACTGCTGGCGGCGGGGGTGGATACGGGTGCGCTGTTTCGTGAATTGTACGGCGTGTACAGCCGGGGGCGGCTGGCCCTCATGCGGCTGGCTCTCGAGGGTCTGGAAGTTGATCCTCGCGCCCCCATCGCCTGGATCGCGCTGGATCGCCGGGCCCTCTCGAGGACGGGTGCGCGAAGCGAGGACATGGAAGGTCTGGTCGAATTCCCGCGCCGGCTCGCGGGAATGGAGGTCGGACTCCTCTTCCGCGGCCTCGCGCGCGGTCGGACGAAGGTGTCGCTGCGTTCGAACGGGGAGGTGGACGTTTCCGGCGTCGCGCAACTCCTCGGCGGCGGCGGACACGCGAAGGCTTCCGGCGTCCTCATCGAACTCGATCTCGACGAGGCGGTACGGGTCGTCCTCGACGCGTTGCGCCCGCTCGTGGAGGCGGCCGTCGCCTCGAGCAACGACCGGTAGCAGCGACCGGCCGGGCGTGTGGACGGGCTCTTTCGGATTGCCTCGATCCGGGAGTTCGGCGTATGTTGCGGAGGTGCCGTGCGTTCGGGGCTGCCCGTGACGGGGCTCGGGGTGGGGATTCGGCGGGGAGGGTGCGATGGACGCGAAAGTCACGAAGGACATGCCGCACACAGGGAACGGGGTCATCGATGATCCGGGTTCTCGCGCGGCTCGGCTCGGCGACCTCAGTCGGCGCATCCCTCCTCCCCGCATCGCAGATGTGTGGCTGTTTCCGCCGCTCCCCCAGGTCGAGGAGTCTTCCGAGTTCTTCCTCTTCACGAGCATCCTCGAGGGCGGCGGGCGCGCCCTCTACAGCGCCCGCATGATCCCCGCCAACGGCACGCCCTCCCACCAGGTCGTCGTGGAGCACGGACGGGCGCCGGCGAACCGCGTGCCTGGCCTGGTGGCCGGATTGCAGCGGCGTCTTGGACAGCCCGCGGCCGTCCGTCACATACCGATCGAGGGCGACGGCGCGCGTTGGGAAGCTCTCCTGGAGCAGTCGCGGGAAGCGGATGCCTCCGTTGATCCCGACGGACAGGGTCGTTAGCTTCCGCGGACGTGAGCATCGGCCGCGAAGGCCGAAAGATGGCCTGTTTCCGACGGTGTAGTGGTTAAGTGAGCCCTCCCGAAGCTCCACGCCGAGGCGTGTCCCGAGAAGAGTTGCGTCGTGCTCTGGAAGCCGGTGGACACCGGTTTACCATCCAGCGCGCGGCCGTGTACCGCGTGCTCTCCGGCACGTCCTCGCATCCCACGGCGGACGACGTGTTCACCTCGGTGCGCGAGCGGATTCCCGACATCAGCCTCGCCACGGTCTACAAGGCGCTCGAGGCGTTCGTGACCTGTGGGGTCGCGCGCAAGCTCTCGCTCGGCGTGGGACCGGCGCGCTACGATGGCCGAACGGATGATCACGAACATATCCGCTGCCTCTCCTGCGACCGCGTTCAGGACATCGAAGGCTTGCGGCCGCGCGACTGGATGGAGGGTCTGGCCGAGATGACGCCGTTCAACGTCGTCGGCTACCGGCTCGAGCTGGAGGGCTACTGCCCCGACTGCCTGCACTGAACGGGGCAGATCTGCCCCGCAGTCTCGCGGAGCACGCCTGGACGGACCGCCACAACTTTCTTGATCTCTCGCCTGAGCTGTGCCGCTGGGAGGCGGCGCGCGCCGTCATCCTCCCCATCCCCTACGAAGCGACGACGAGCTGGGGGACGGGCACGCGCGACGGTCCGGCCGCGATCATCGAGGCGTCCCGCTACATCGAGTGGTATGACGAGGAGTTGGACCGCGAGCCGTACGAAATCGGCGTGTGCACGCTCCCGTCCATCGACCTCGGCACGGTGGGCCCGGAGCCCGCGATCGCGAGGCTGCGGGCCCTGTACGACGACCTGCTCGAAGCCGCCGGGGACCGGTTCATCATCGGATTGGGCGGGGAACATTCGATTTCCAGCGCTCCGGCCGTCGCGTGGGCGGACCGGCTCGGCGGCGACCTCACGATTCTCCAGTTCGATGCGCACACCGACCTGAGGGATCGCCACCACGACTCTCCGTGGAATCATGCCTGCGTCATGCGCCGCGTACTCGAGCACAGGCCGGACGGCGGGAACCGGGCGGATGCGGCGGATATCGTGGCGGTCGGGATCCGCGCGCTCACGCGGGAGGAGCGGGACATCATCCGCGAACACCGGGTCGAGGTCGTGTACGCGCACGAGATGCGCCGGGCGGGCTGGGTCGAGCGGGCGGTGAAGGCGCTGGGAGAGAACGTCTACATCACCTTCGACGTCGACTTCTTCGATCCGTCGCTGATGCCGGCCACCGGCACGCCGGAGCCCGGGGGCGGAAGCTGGTGGGACGCGCTGGATCTGCTCTCCCGCGTTTTCGGCGAGCGCAACGTCGTGGGCGCGGACATCGTGGAACTCGCCCCGCGGCGGGGCGAGGAGGCCTCGGCCTTCACCGCCGCGAAGCTTGCCTACAAGATGATCGGGTTCTGGTCGGAGCACCGGTAACCCCGGCCGGGCCCCCGCCGTGACGGTCAGGCGCTTGCGACCCGCCGTTGCTCGATACGCTCGAGTTCCTCCGCCACGAGTTGGCGGCGAAGCAGGCGCGCGTAGGCGCCGTCGGCCGCGATCAGATCTTCATGCCTGCCGCGTTCGACGAGGTGTCCATCGTCCAGAACCAGGATCGTGTCGGCCGTGCGCACCGCCGACACGCGGTGGGATACGATGATGGATGTGCGCCCGGACATGTATTCCCGCAGCGCCTCCAGGATCGCGGTTTCCGTCTCCGAATCCACCGCCGACAGGGCGTCGTCCAGGATGAGCACCGGCGCGTCGCGGTGGACCGCCCGGGCCAGCGTGGCCCTCTGCTTCTGTCCGCCGGAGAGGTTGATGCCGCGTTCGCCCAGGCGCGTGTCGATCCCGTCGGGAAGGACGGCCAGCGTCTTCGCCAGCTGCGACACGGCGAGCGCGCTGCGGAGTTCGTCCGAGACCGGCTCCCCCCCATCCTTCTCTCCGCGCAGGAGTTCGATGTTCGTTCTCAGCCGCATGCTGAACAGGAACGGCTCCTGCGGCACGAAGGCCATCGAGTCGCGCAGCGAACCCAGGTCGAGTTCCCGGATATCCACGCCGTCCAGACGAATCGTCCCCGCGGTCACGTCGTAGAGACGGGGGATGAGCGCAGCCAACGTGGATTTTCCGCTCGCGGTCGCGCCAACGATGGCGACCGTCTGCCCGGGTTCGATACGGAAGGAGATGTCCCGCAGCACATCGCGCTCCGTCCCCGGATAGCGGAAGGTAACGTCGTCGAACTCCAGCGCGCCCCGCACCGACGTGAGCGACACCGGCGACTCCGGGTCGCGGACCTCGGGAACGATGTCGAACAGTGCGTTGAGGCGGCCCATCGAGGCGGCGCCGCGCTGGAACAGGTTCGTGACCCAGCCGAGGGCGATCATGGGCCACATCAGCATCGTGAGGTAGAAGGAGAAGGCGACGAAATCGCCGAGGGTGATGGCGCCGCGGACGACCTGTCCGCCTCCGAACCACAGTACGACGACCGCGCCGACGCCGGTGAAGAACATGAGCGACGGATGAAACAGCCCCCACACGCGGGCGAGGGAGAGATTGCGCGACTTGTAGTCGCGGTTGAGGGTTTCGAAACGTTTGGCTTGAGCCTCCTCGCGCACGTACGCCTTCACGATGCGGGTCCCCGACAGGTTTTCCTGGGCGAAGTTGGAGATCTCCGAGAACTGGGCCTGGATCCTCTCGAAGCGCTCATGAATCTGTCGCCCGAAGATGAACACGATGGGGGGGAGGACGACCATCGGGATCATCGCCCAGAGCGTGAGCATGGGATCGATCCAGATCATGAGCCCGAGCGCCAGCGTCGCGACGGTGGCGGTGTTCACCGCGTACATGATCGCGGGCCCCGCGACCATGCGGACCGCCTGCACGTCGTTCGTCGCACGGCTCACGAGATCGCCGGTCCGCCAGGCGTCGAAGAACTGCGGCGGGAGGCTGAGGAGGTGCGCGAAGAGGGCGCTCCGGATATCCGTCTCCATGCGGCGGCTCAGCCCGTTGAGGAGCTTGCGCATCCAGAATCTCGTCGCGCCGGCGACAACGGAAATCGCCGTGAGCACGAGAGCGTAGCGCAGGATGAGGTCGGAGCGCAGTTCCCTTTCAAGCGCGTCGACCGCCATCTTGAGCACCCATGGGCCAGCGACCGTGAACAGGTTGCTCACGATCACGAGCGTAAGCCCGGCCGCGATGCCCAGGCGGTACGGGCGGAAGTAGGGTAGCAGCGCTCTGAGCGATCTCAAGATGTCTCCGCGGGAGCCGGCCGGGCGTTTATTCTGCGGGGCGCACCGTTCGAACGTATGTGCGGGTTGCGGGCCGTACAACGACACGAGGGAAGGAACAGGATGGAACGGACAACGTCAGCGATTCTCGTTGCGCTCGGCGGGATGACCGCGATGGTCACGGGCTGCGCGCCGGAAATCGGCCCGGGGGCGGAGGGGGGCGCGGATGCGAACGACGCCTCCGCGGAGCACGCGCCGCCCGCGTCACCTGTGCGGCGAGCGCCGGCTGCGCCTGTGGCCGCGGGGGCGGTGTCCGAGCCGGGCGGCGCGCCGGAGATGACCTACACGATGGTGACGGTGCAGGCCGGCGCGGAACTCGAGGTCGAACTCATCGATCCGATCCGGACGGGCGACCTTCGGTCCGGGGACGTCCTGAAGTTTGGGGTGACGCGGCCACTGATCGAGAACGACATGGTCCAGGTGCCGCTGAACTCGCTGATCAATGGCGAGATCACCGCGGTCGAGACCGCAGCCGACGACGGGGAAGGCGATGAAGGCGGTGGGGACGTCGGACGCGTGATGGTGAAAGTCCACTTCGTCGATGTCTTCTTCAACGGACAATCCTGGCCCATATCGGCGTCGGTGGTGGAGGTCATGCCGAGGTTGGGAGGCACTGCGGCGGCTGGAGGAGCAGCCCGGCTGAATCTGGGCCGCGTCCTCGCGGGCGGCCGTCGGAGCGCCGTCGCGGGCGCTGCGGCAGGAGCCGTAAAGGGTTCCGCCATCCTGCTCGCGGTCGATGGAACAGGGCTGGCGCTCCCGGTCGGGACGATCCTCAGGCTGAGGCTGGACGAGCCCCTGGTGTTCGGACTTCCGAACATCTGAGGACGGAAGCCGACGGCGGCGAGCGCGCCCCGTCAGACACCGATTCTGGGACACTCGGGCTCGAGAGGGCATTCCCCGCAGCGCGGGGATCTGGCGCGGCAGAGCGAACGGCCGAACGTGATGAGCAGCATGTGCATGCGGAAGCGCTCGGCGGGCGCGACGGTCCGCGACAGGGCGGTATGGGTCAGGTCTGCCGAAGCCCGCGGCGGGACCCATGCGAGACGCCGAGCGATCCGGAGGACGTGCGTATCGACCGGGAGCACGGGCCGGCGAAGCGAGAAGCAGAGCACGCACGCGGCAGTCTTCACTCCGACACCCCGGAAGGTCGTGAGATAGGCGATCGCCTCCTCATCGTCCATTCCCTCGAGGTGGTCGAGCGTGATCCGCCCCACCTCGTCCCGGAGTCGCTCGAGAGCGGCGTGGATGGCCGGCGCTTTCTGGTTCGCGAGGCCGGCGACGCGCACGGCGTCGTGGAGCTCGGCCGGCCTGGCTCGAAGCACGGATTCCCACGAGATCGGCCCGGCGGGAGACGCACCGCCCGCCGTCTCTCCAACGTCTTCGGCCGGATACCGCGCCGCGAGCGTTCGCCAGGCGCGATCCCGGTTCTCGTCGGTCGTCGACTGGCTGAGGATCGTGAGGACGAGTTCGTCCAGAGGGGCGAGGCGAGGCTTGTCGGGGACGGCGAAGCGCTCGGAAAGGCGCCTGAGGACGAGGTCGGTCCCGGGGCTCCGCGTCGTCTGAGGGTTTGAACTCACGTGTGTCGTCTCTCCCTTGCCGCGGACTGCCAGAACCGGTGCGACTCCCGCCCCCCGGGCGAACCCTCTACGTTGGCGCCTGCAGAAACAGAATACGCGCCCGAACACCGCGAACTCCAGCAACGAACCGCATGGCTCGTGAGGACCTGACGCTTGGATCCCCGCCTGACCGAAGGCCGCAACCCGCGTACCCGCGCCATCGATCGTGCGGACAGCGCGACGATCGTCCGTACGATACAGGCGGAGGATCGCGCGGTGCCGGAGGCCGTCGCCTCGCAGGCGAATGCGCTCGCACGCGTCATCGATGAGGTGGTGGAACGCTTCCGTCGCGGCGGGCGTCTCGTTTACGTCGGGGCCGGGACGAGTGGCCGACTCGGCGTGCTCGATGCGGCGGAGTGTCCGCCTACGTTCGGCGTGGACCCGGGCCTCGTGCAGGCGATCATTGCGGGGGGCTCCAGCGCGCTCGTGCGGAGCGCCGAGGGGGCGGAGGATTCCCGGAGCGGAGGGGCCGAGGCGGTCCGGGCGTTCGGCGTCTTGCCCGCGGATCTCGTGCTCGGGATCGCGACATCGGGGACCACGCCGTACGTCCTTGGGGCGCTGGCGGAGGCCGCGTCGCGTGGAGCGGGGACCGCGTTTCTCGGCTGCACCGCGCCGCCGGCGGAGATCGCGGAACTCGCGGACCACCTCATTCTGCCGCTCGTCGGGCCCGAAGTCATCGCCGGCTCGACCCGCATGAAGGCGGGAACGGCGACGAAGCTGGTGCTCAACACGATCACCACCGGGGCGATGATCCGGAGCGGCCGCGTGTTCGAGAATCTCATGGTCGACCTGCGCGCGCGATCCGCGAAACTCGTCGACCGCGGGCTCCGCATTTTCGTTACGCTCACGGGGGCGTCGCGCGGCGAAGCGCGCCGCGCGCTGATCCGTACGGACGGCTCGGTGAAGACGGCGCTTGCGATGCATGCGCTGGGCGTCGACCGCGCGCTGGCCGAGCGATACCTCGACTGCGCGGACGGCTTCCTGGGTGTCGCGGTCGAGCGCTTCGGCGGCCCGGAGCGTCCCTGCTACGGCGGCTACCCGGCGGCGCCGGGCCGACCCGACGGCGCGGCGCTGCTCGCGCGGCTGAGCGCCGCGCCGGCTCGTCTCGCCGCCGCGCGCGCCGCGGGAGTGGCGGCCGAAGCGAAGGGGCAGCGCATCGCCGCGCGTCGAACCGCGTGGACGCCGGGACAGCACGCCGCGCACCTGGCGGAGTTCGAGCGGAGCGCCGTGCGCCCGCGAGTCGAGCGGTGGCTCGCCGGCGATCCGGGAGGGACCCTCCCGGTATTCGGGGACTGGACGGCGGGCGCCCACCCGCGCGAACACGGCTTCGAGACCGGGATCGCCGGTTTCTTGGCGGAAAGGGCCGTCACGGTGGCCGCGGTGGCCGATGGTCCGGAGCCGCTCGCGGCGGCCCTCGCTCGTCGCGCCCGCGTCGGCCCCGAGACATTGACGCTGTATCAGTTTCTGCGGGGCGTCTCGCAACACGACGCCGCGCACGAAACGAGGCTGCGCGAGCGCGTGCACCCGGCGCTGCTGGCCGAGGCGGACGCGTGACGCTCTGGATCGGTGTGATGTCGGGCACTTCGCTGGATGGCATCGACGTCGCCGTCGTCGAGACGGCGGGTGACGGCGAGCGGCCGGCGGACTGGCGCGTCGTCGCCTTCGAGACGGAGAGCTACGACCGCGCCGCGCGCGGACGGATCGCCAGGGCCATCACATCGGGGAGCGCTGCGGCGATCTGCGCGCTCGACTTCGAGCTGGGCGAGCGAATCGGCGCGGCCGTGAACCGAACGTTGGCTTCCGCCTCGGTCGGGCCGGCCGATGTCGAAGCCATCGGCAGCCACGGCCAGACCGTGTGGCACGAGCCTCCCGAGGGCGCCCGGGGAGGGTCGACGCTGCAACTCGGCCAGGCTGCGGTCATCGCCGAGCGCACCTCGTGTTCGGTAGTGTCGGACTTCCGCGTGCGGGACGTGGCGGCGGGCGGGGAAGGCGCGCCGCTCACGGCCTACACCGACTGGCTCCTCTTCCGCGCACCGGAATCGCGCGCGATTCAGAACATCGGCGGAATTGGCAACGTGACGGCGCTCCCGGCCGAATCCAGCGGGGCGACGCCGCAGGCCTACGACACCGGCCCAGGGGTCGTGCTCATCGACGGGGCGGTCGAGCTCCTTACGGAAGGGCGATCCCGCTTCGATCTCGACGGAGAGATGGCGCGGCGCGGCGTCGCGAGCGAAGCCGCGCTCTCCGATTGGCTGAGCGACCCCTTCTTCAGCCGGCCTCCGCCCCGGTCGACGGGGCGCGAGCGCTTCTCGCGTGACCGGCTGCTGGAATGGCTGCGGAGACACGCCGCGCTTTCGCCCGAAGACACGATCGCCACCCTGACGGAGCTCACCGCGCGCACGATCGCGGACGCCTACCGATGGATCGAGGAGCCGCCCGCGGCGTGCTATCTCGGCGGCGGCGGAGCCCGGAACCCGGTCCTCGCATCGCGACTGGACCAACTGCTGGATCCGGTGCCCGTCCGGGATCTCTCCGCCCTCGGCCTCGACGCGGACGCCCGCGAGGCCGTGGCCTTCGCGCTCCTGGCGAGACAGCATGTGCTCGGGTATCCCGCCAACGCGCCGTGGGCCACGGGTGCGCGCGGTCCCCGCCTCCTCGGAGTACGTACCGCCGCGTGACCCGGTCCGACGTGGACCCCGCCCGGGTCGTCATCGAGGCGCTGCGGCTTGATCGCTGGTCGCCGGGTGAAGTGGAGCGGCGTGCGGACCGGGCGCTCGCCCTCGGCGTGGGCGGGTTCATCCTGTTCGGCGGCGAAGCGGACCGCGTCGGCCGCCTGGTCGAACGGATCCGCGACGATGCGGCGCGGCCGCTGTGGATCGGCGCGGACCTCGAACGGGGCGCGGGTCAGCAGATCCGGGGGCTGATCGAGTTGCCGCCTCCCGCCGCGCTCGCGGCGCGGCCGAATCCGGGAGACGCCGTCGCGGTGGCGGGTCGTGTCACGGCCCGGGAAGCGCGGTCCGTCGGGATCAACTGGGTGATCGCGCCGGTGCTCGATCTGGATGCGGAACCCGACAACCCGATCATCGCCACGCGCAGCTTCGGCGCGGACCCGCAGCACGTCGGAGATCTCGGTGTCCGCTGGATCGACGCCTGCCAATCCGCCGGAGCCGCGGCGTGCGCGAAACACTTTCCGGGTCACGGCAGGACGACTGAGGATTCGCATATCGGACTCCCCTCCATCGATGCCCCCGCCGAGCTGCTCGAGGAAGACCTCGCGCCCTTCCAGGCCGCGGCGGACCGGGTCGCCAGCGTGATGGTGGCGCACGTCGCGTATCCGGCGCTCGGCGGCCGGCGCGCGGCGACGGTGGAGCCGAACATCGTCTCGGGACTCCTTCGTGAACGGCTGGGCTTCGAAGGGGTGGTGACCACGGACGCCATGATCATGGGCGGCGCCGGCCCCGACGATGCGAGCGCCGCCGTCGAGGCGGTCGCCGCGGGGTGCGATCTCATCTGCTATCCGACGGATGTCGAGGCGACGGTCGCGTCGCTGGCGCGGGCCGCCGACGACCCGCTCTTTGCCGCCCGGCTGGCGGAGGCCTCGAACCGTTCGGCCCGCAACTGCCCGCCCTCCGCCCCGGCGTCGCGGCCGGAGTTCGAGCCGGTCGCGTTCGCCCGGGGTACGATCGCGGGGGATGTGGAGGTCCTGCGCGGTTGGACGCCGCAGCTGCCGACGCGGGTCGTGGGCGTGTCGGACGACCCGGACGTCGGGCCGCCGGCCGGCCGCGCCGGAGCGTTGGGTACGATCATCGCCGACGGCCTGCGCGCGGCCGGCTGGCGGGTCACGGACAGCTCCGATGCCGGACAGTGCATCGTCGTGCTCGCCGCGACGCCGCGCGGCTGGAAGGGCCGGGGCGCGCCCGCGCCCGAAGTCGTTGGGCGGACGCGCGCCCTCGTCCGCTCGGCCCGCCGCGGCCTCGTCGTGCTGCTCGGCCACCGCCGCTGGCTCGATGTGCTCGGCGTCCCCGGCATCTGCGCGTGGTCCACCGAGACGGTGATGGAACGGGCCGCCGCGGACTGGCTGCGCTTCGCGGTCGGCGCGGCGGCGCGCCCGCGGCCCGGCGGGGCGGATCGTTGAGTCCGGCCGACTGGTGGATCGTCGCGATCTACCTTGCGCTCACGTTCGGCGTCGGCCTGTGGCTCTCGCGCCGGGCCCGCGGGAGTATCGTCGACTTCTTCGTAGGGGGCCGCGCGCTGCCGTGGTGGCTCGCAGGCACGTCAATGGCCGCGACCACCTTCTCCGTGGATACGCCGCTCTATGTCTCGGCCCTCATCGCGCGGCGGGGCATCGCCGGCAACTGGGAATGGTGGTCCTTCGGCCTCTCCCACCTCCTGCTCATCTACCTCTTCGCGCGTCTGTGGCGCCGCGCCGGGATCGTCACGGACGTGGAACTGACGGAACTCCGCTATGGCGGCCGCCCCGCTGCCGTCCTGCGGGCCACGCGCGCCTTTCTGTTCGCGGTGCCGATCAATTGCATCTCGATCGGCTTTGTGATGCTGGCCATGCGCAAGGTCGTCGAGGCTCTCGGCCTCCTCCCGGACCTGTCCGGCTGGATGCCGGGAGACGAGCGCCTGTGGGCCGTCGTGGCGCTCTCCATCTTCGTGCTCGCCTACGCGAGCATCGCCGGGCTGTGGGGTGTCGTCGCGACGGACTTCTTTCAGTTCTTTCTCGCGCTCTTCGGAGCCATTCTCGTGGCCGCCTTCGCCCTGGCGGAGATCGGGGGGATCGCGGAACTCAAGGCTCAACTCGCGGCGGCGGGGCGGAGCGATGCGCTGCGGATGGTCCCCCGGCCGGGGTCGGAGGCTCTCCCGTTCGGGACCTTCCTCGCCTACCTCGGCATACAGTGGTGGGCCTTCCGCCGCTCCGATGGCGGGGGCGAGTTCGTGCAGCGTCTCCTCGCCTGCCGCACCGAAGCGGACGCCGAGCGCGCCGCATGGTGGTTCGTGTGGCTTCACTACGTGGTCCGCGCGTGGCCCTGGGTGCTCGTCGGACTCGTGGCCGTCGTCGTCTTTCCGGATCTGGCCGATCCCGATCTGGGATACCCGATGCTCATGCTGCGCTACCTTCCCGCCGGCCTCCTGGGGCTCGTCGTCGCGTCGTTCTTCGCCGCCTTCATGTCGACCGTCTCGACGCAGATCAACTGGGGCGCGAGCTACCTTGTGAACGACCTCTACGCCCGCTTCGTCGACCCGGACGCCTCGGCTGCGCGACTCGTTCTGCTGGGCCGGCTCGCTTCCGTCTGCATCGTCGCGGTCGCGACGGCGGCGGCGTTCTTCGCCGATGACATCGGGGCGCTCTTTCGTTTCATGATCGCCATCGGCACGGGGCCCGGTGCGGTGCTCATCCTGCGCTGGTTCTGGTGGCGGGTGAACGCGTGGGCCGAACTCGCCTCCATGCTTGCCGGCTTCGCCATCGCGCTGTGCTCCTATCTTCCGGCGTTCGGTGCGATGGAGTTCGGGACGCGGCTCGCACTGACCGCCTTCGGCTCGGCGGCGGTCTGGCTGCCGGTGATGTGGTTCACGCGCGCGGAGGACGAGGCGACCCTGCTGGAGTTCTATCGACGAGTGCGGCCCACAGGGCCGGGCTGGCGCGCGATCCGCGAGCGCGCGGGCGTTTCTCCCGACTTTCCGCTCCGCGAAGCGCTCCTGCGGACGGCCGGGGCGACGCTTCTCCTGTTCGGAGCGATGTTCGCCCTCGGAGCCATGCTGCTGCTCGAGCCGCGGACTGCCGCCCTTTCCGCCGGTGTCGCCGCTCTGGGCGGTGCAGGGCTCTGGATCCTGCGTATCCGACGGCCCGCCCAGCTCTGACGCGGGGTTGGCCACGGACTGCCGGCAGTCCCCTTCGCCGACGTTTCCCGGCTTGACCACAACATATGGTGTAGTTATCATCTGAAGGCCACCACATATAGCGGTGCGTGTGGAAAAACACGGATTTTGTGTGGAAAAGCTGTGGAGTCGTGGAAAACCGCCCGACGATCCACAGCGACCGGATACGAAGGAACCAGAACGATGGGCGCGGGACACATGTCGATCTCCGCGCCCGTCAAGCTTCCCGGCCTAGGCCGGCATTCGACTCGCGCGGTCGTCGGGTCCCGGCCGAAGCCGGTTTTTTCCGCGGATAAGTTGTGGACGGTCGAGAACAGGAAGGCGGGGGCGGCAATGAATCCACCGGATGTGGCGGTGCGGGAAGGCGCGTCGACGAGCGCCCGGGTACGGGATGAGATGCGGGTGGGATCCAATGCCAGGCCGGCCGACCTCGCCGAGCCGAAACTTGCCGAGAACGCGCGGACGGTGCTGGCGCGCAGGTATCTGAAGAAGAACGACCATGGCGAGCCCATCGAGGGACCGCGCGACCTCTTCTGGCGCGTGGCCGATGTCGTCGCGTCGCAGGATGGCTGCTACGGGGCGACGGACGAGGCGGTCCTCGAACGCACGGAGCGCTTCTATCGCCTGATGGCCGACGGCATCTTCGAGCCGAACAGCCCCACGCTCATGAACGCCGGGCGTCCGCTCGGGCAACTCTCCGCGTGCTTCGTGCTTCCCGTGCCGGACAGCCTCGACGGCATCTACGAGACGCTGCGGGACATGGCCCTTATCCATCAGAGCGGCGGCGGCACCGGGTTCGGCTTCAGTCGCCTGCGTCCGTCCGGTGACGTCGTCAAGTCGACGATGGGCGTGGCGAGCGGCCCGGTCAGTTTCATGGAGGTCTACGACGCCTCGACCGAGGCCGTGAAGCAGGGCGGCACGCGGCGGGGCGCGAACATGGGCATCCTGCGCGTCGATCATCCGGACATCCGCCATTTCATCGAGTGCAAGGCGGACAAGACCCGGATTACGAACTTCAACATCTCGGTCGGCGTCACCGACGCCTTCATTGCGGCGGTCCGGGCGGGCTCGGACTACGATCTCATCAGCCCACGAACCGGCGATATCGTAGGTCAGCTGAATGCCGGGGAGGTGTTCTCGAGCATCATCTCCAGCGCGTGGCGGAACGGCGAGCCCGGGGTCTTCTTCATCGACGAGGCGAACCGCTACAACCCGGTCCCGCACCTCGGCGACTACGAAGCCACGAACCCCTGCGGCGAACAGCCGCTGCTCGCCTACGACGTATGCAATCTCGGCTCGATCAACGTCGGATACTTCGTCGACGATCAGGGTCGGATCGACTGGGACGGGCTCGGCAGCGCCGTCCACGAATCGACCCACTTTCTCGACAACGTCATCGATGCCAACCGCTACCCGCTCCCGAAGATCGAAGATCTGTCCCAGCGGATCCGCCGCGTCGGTCTCGGGATCATGGGATGGGCCGACATGCTCGTGAGGATCGGCGAACCTTACGGTTCCGAGCGCGCCGTGGAACTCGCGCGCGAGTTGATGGAGTTCGTCGACGAGGAATCCAAGGTCGAATCCGAACGGCTCGCCGCCGAGCGCGGCGTCTTCCCCGAGTGGGAGCGATCGATCTGGGGTCCCGACGAGACATGCGCCCGTGACGCCGACGGCCAGCGGATCCGCCCCGAGCGCCGGCTCCGCAACTGCAATCTGACAACGGTCGCCCCCACGGGGACCATCTCGATCATTGCGGGGTGTTCAAGCGGTATCGAACCTCTGTTCGCGGTCGCATTCATGAGGAATCAGGCAGGCGTGCTGATGCCGGATGTGAATCCGGACTTCGTGCGCCGTGCGAAGGAAGGGGGTTGGTACTCGGAGGAGCTGATGCAGCGCATCGCCGACGAGGGCCACATCCACTTCGATGAAGTGCCGGGGGATGTCCAGGGGATCTTCGTCACGGCGCACGATGTTCCGCCCGAGCAGCACATTCGCATGCAGGCGGCATTTCAGGCGCACTGCGACTCCGCCATCTCGAAGACGTGCAATTTTGCGACGACCGCCACGGAGGAGGACGTGCGCAAGATCTACGAGATGGCGTACGAGTTGCGGTGCAAGGGGGTCACCGTCTACCGCGATGGGTCGCGTGACGAGCAGGTGCTGTCGACGGGCAGCACGGCGAAGGATGTCCAGCGTCAGACGAGTGAGAGCGGTTCGGCGATCGCGGCGGACGGAGTCCAGCTCGAAGCCGTCGATGTGGAGCCCGAGTTGGCCGGAGATCTCGCGAACACGCTGACCCGGCTCGCCGCCGCGGAGGCGCAGAACAGCGAACTGCAGGCGCACAACCGGAAGCTTGAGAATGCGGTCGAGCAGAAGGAGCGGCGGATCACCGAACTCGAAGGTTCGAGAATGCGCCGCGTCGAGAGGCGGCAACGGCCTGCCGTCCTGCGGGGTCACACCCGGCAGATCGAATCGCCGCTGGGTACGATGTACGTGACGATCAACGAGGACGATCAGGGGCGCCCGTTCGAGGTCTTCGTCGCCCTCGGCAAGACGGGAGGGGCGGCGATGGCGGATGCGGAAGCCATCGGACGGCTGTGTTCGCTCGCCCTGCGCTCGGGGATTTCATTACGCGATGTGCACAAGCAGTTGCGCGGGATCTCCTCCGACCGGGCCGTCGGACTCGGGGCGAGCAAGGTGCTCTCCGGCCCCGACGCGATCGCTCAGGTCATCGAACGCTACCTCGAGGAGAAGGAAGGGATTCAGCAGACGCTCCCCATCGAGGACGTCGAGACCGCCCGGAAAAAGAACACGAACGGGGGCGCGCGGTCGGCGCAACGCCCGGTGATCGAGCGTTACCAGGAGTCGGCGGCCCGGCTCTTCCTCGGAACGTGCTCGGAGTGCGGCAGCAGTCTCGCTTTTGAGGAAGGCTGTGCAAAGTGCTACGCTTGCGGCTACAGCGAGTGCGGCTGACGCCACAGGTTCGCCCGCGGCAGTAGATTCGGGGGTTGGATCGGCGCTTGGCCGCCCGCGCACCGAACCGCCGGGGGAAGCCCTTGAACACTCCGTCTTCTTCGCGTCGCTGGACGAAATCCGTCGATATCGGAGGCGTCCGGGTGGGCAGTGCCCATCCCATCGTCGTCCAGTCGATGACGAACACCGATACGGCGGATGTGGCGGCCACCGCGGATCAGGTTCGGGCACTCCACGAGGCCGGTTCGGAAATCGTCCGCATCACGGTGAATACGCCGCGTGCCGCCCGGGCGGTGCCGCGGATCGCGGAACAGCTTTCCGGCCAGGGCATCGAAGTCCCGCTCGTCGGAGACTTCCACTTCAACGGCCACATTCTCCTGTCCGGCCATCCCGACTGTGCCGCCGCCCTGGCCAAGTTTCGCATCAACCCGGGAAACGTCGGCCGAAAGCGGCGCGATGAGCAGTTCGCGACGATCGTCCGCTGCGCGATCGAGCACGACAAGCCGGTCCGCATCGGGGTCAACTGGGGCTCGCTGGACCAGATACTCCTGACCCGGCTCATGGATGAGAACGCGCGCCGCACGGAACCGCTGGATGCGCACCAGGTGATGCTCGACGCGATCGTGGAGAGCGCGCTGGCGTCCGCCGAAGCCGCGGAAAGCCTCGGTCTCGCGCCCGACCGGATCGTGCTCAGCGCGAAGGTGTCGCGCGTGCCGGATCTCGTGACCGTGTACCGCGACCTCGCATCCCAGTGTCTCTATCCGCTGCACCTCGGACTCACGGAGGCGGGGATGGGGCGGAAGGGCACGGTCGCGTCGTCGGCCGCCCTCGCCATCCTGCTCTCCGAGGGGATCGGCGATACGATCCGCGTGTCGCTGACGCCCGAACCCGGCGCCGACCGGACCGAAGAGGTTCGGATCGCGCAGCAGCTTCTGCAGTCGCTCGAGTTGAGGAGCTTCAAGCCTCAGGTGACGGCCTGTCCCGGCTGCGGACGGACGACGAGCACCTTCTTCCAGCAGTTGGCGCTCGATGTCGAAGGCCACATTGCGGATCGTCTTGCGGCCTGGCGGGAGCGCTACCCCGGCGTCGAGGACCTTTCGGTGGCCGTGATGGGGTGCGTGGTCAACGGGCCCGGCGAGTCGAAGCACGCGGACCTAGGCATTTCGCTGCCGGGGGTGGCCGAGGCGCCGACGGCGCCCGTCTACGTCGATGGCAAGCACCATTCGACGCTGCGCGGCGATGGGATTGTGGAGGAGTTCCTGCAGATTCTCGACGGGTACGTCGAACGCCGCTTTTCCTGAGACCGCGGGAGGACCGGCGACCGGCGGCGTGCGTCGGGCTAGCGGCGGGCCTTCTGGCGACGCCGGCGCCGACGCCGACGGCGTTCCGCCGCCTTCATCTTGCGACGACGCGCCTCGCTCGGCTTCTCGTAGAACCGGTGCTTCTTGATATCACGGAAGATCCCGGCTCGCTGAACCTTGCGGCGGAATTTCCGTAGCGCGCGATCGAGTTCCTCGTTGTCGCGTAGCGTGTACTGCAAGTGTAAGCCTCCTGACAGGGCAACTCTGACGGCCCGTAGACACAACGGGGCCGAAGTTTAGCGGCTCTCGCGGCGGCGCGTCAAATATCCCGCCTGTCCCGCCCGCGCCCGGTCGGGGGCCCGGTCCTCTCCCGGGTGGCGTCAGGGGGTCGCAACGGACGCGGAGACCGGGGCGGAGTGTTTGCATCGAAGGCACGTTCAAGCCTATAGTAGGTTCTGGAAGCCCGAGGACCGTGCGGCTGGGATGAAGGGGAATCGTGGAGATTGTCCGACCTTCCGGCGGCACGGTCTTTTGCGTCTCTGGCTGCTACGTAAGACGTAAGGAGGCTGAACATGGCAGGTCCCGTCGCCATCTCATCCGACGGCACCCTCGAACTCGAAGGTCACGCCTATCTGATCCCCGCCGAGTTCTCCGCCCGCGAAGTCTACAGTTACCGCCGCCTCATGGAGCCGATACCGGACATCCCCGGCGGAACGAGCCTCAACCCGGAACAGCGCCGCCGCCAGCGCGCTTACTTTCTCCGCCGTGCCGCCGCCTGTATCATCCCGGGCTTGCAGGTGAAATCCCTCGAGGGGCTCCCGCTCGGCCAGCTGCAGCACATGCACGAGTGGATCGTAGCCCACCGACCCGATCTCTCGGAGGCCGGCCGGCTGCCTGGATAGGAACCGTGGCCTCCCACGCCGTTTGGGCCACGGATGAGCGCAGGTTTCCGCAGAGCGAAGATCGTCAGTACGATCGGACCCGCCTCCTGGGATCCGGACGTGCTCCACGACTTGATTGAAGCCGGCACCGACGCAGCCCGCATCAACTTCACGCATACCCCGACCGACCGCGCCGCCGGCCTGGTACGGAGGATCTCGGATGTGGCCCGGGATGTCGGCCGGCCGGTGGCGATCATCGGAGATCTCGGGGGACCGAAGATCCGGGTCGGCGATCTGCCCGGCGACCAGCTCGAGATCGAGCCCGAAGGGACATACTGGTTCTTCCCCGAAGGCGACGACGCCCCCGCCGGCAGCTCCCCGCGCCGACAGATTCCGACCACCTACCCGGAGCTGGCCGAGGAGGTCGCGCCCGGCAACCGGATCCTGCTGGACGATGGCCACTTCGAGTTCGCGGTCCGGGAAGTCTCCGATGACCCGCCCTGGGTCTCGGCCGTGGCTTTCAGTGCCGGGGTACTCAGGTCGCAGAAGGGGATCAACCTCCCGGGCGTGCGGGTCGGGGCGCCGGCGCTGACCGAGAAGGACATCGCGGACATCGAGTTCTCCGTCGAACAGGTCATCGACTACCTCGCGCTGAGCTTCGTGCGGCAGCCTTCCGACCTCGAGACGACCCGCCAGAAGATGGACCGAGGGTGCCTGCTCATCGCGAAGATCGAGAAATCGCAGGCGCTGGAGAACCTGGGGGAGATCCTGCCTCTGAGCGACGCCGTCATGGTTGCGCGGGGCGACCTCGGCGTGGAGCTGCCCTACGAGGAAGTGCCGATGATCCAGAAGCGGATCATTGGCCTGGCGCAGGAACGGGCGCGTCCGGTGATCACGGCCACGCAGATGCTCGAGTCGATGATCGAGAGCCCGCAGCCGACGCGGGCGGAGGTGTCGGACGTCGCGAACGCATTGCTCGACGGCACCGACGCGGTGATGCTCTCGGCCGAGACCGCCGCGGGCGGGTATCCGGTGCAGGCCGTCCGCACGATGGACCGGATCATCCGTCGTATCGAGCACGAGAGGCTGGGACGGACCGGGCGGGCGGGCAAGCAGGTGGAGGGCTTCTCGAAGATCCAGCAGACCACGTCGGGAGCGATCGCGGCGTCGTCGCTCATCGCGGTCGAGCGCGTGGGCGCGCCGTTCATCGTGACGTTCACGCAGAGCGGCTATACGGCCCGCATCGTGTCGGCGCAGCGTCCCTCCGTACCGATCCTGGCGATCACGGACCAGTGGAGGACGTACAGCCAGTTGGCGCTCGTGTGGGGTGTGCAGCCGATCCTCTTCCACGGCGGCATCAGC
This sequence comes from Candidatus Palauibacter australiensis, assembly GCA_026705295.1. Lineage (NCBI taxonomy): Bacteria > Pseudomonadati > Gemmatimonadota > Gemmatimonadia > Candidatus Palauibacterales > Candidatus Palauibacteraceae > Candidatus Palauibacter > Candidatus Palauibacter australiensis. The sequence continues at coordinate 25,390 of JAPPBA010000129.1, read as the reverse complement.
TATTCGAGCATGCTCGACAAGGCCCGGGATGTGGCACTCGAACTGGGCATGGGCGAGGAGGGGCAGCGTTTCGTGGTGACGGCTGGAGTCCCCTTCCACGTCCCCGGCACGACCAACATGATGCGCGTCGAAGAGTTGTGATCCGGCGCTTCCGCCACTGATCCGCCACTGACGCCCGGCCCGTGAGAGTCCGTTTTCTCGGCACCGGCACTTCCTTCGGGGTTCCGGTAATCGGCTGCGACTGTGAGACCTGCCGCTCGCCGGACCCCAGGGACCGACGCACGCGCCACGGACTCCTCATCGAGACGGGCGGGACCCGTCTCCTCGTGGACACGCCGCCTGAACTCCGGCTTCAGCTGCTGCGGGCGGGTGTCGAGCGGCTGGACGCCGTCTTCCTGTCGCACGAGCACGCGGACCATACGCACGGCATCGACGATCTGCGGATCTTTTCGCTGCGGCAGCGCCGACCCATCCCGTTGTACGTGGCGCGCGAGTTCGACGCCGGGATCCGGAGTCGCTTCTCCTATATCTGGGGCGACGCCCGTCCCCAGCCCGGGTCCGCGGTGCCCCGACTCGATCTGACGCTCTTCGACGACCGCGACGTCATCGAGCCCGGCGGGCTCCCGCTCCAGGTCGTTGCACTTCCGCACGGCGCGTACCGCAGCTACGGGTTCCGCCTCGGCGGGCTCGGGGTCCTGATCGACGCGAAGTCCGTGCCCGAGGACGCGATGGAGGTATTCGCCGGCGTCGACGTTCTCGTCACGAACGCGCTCTGGTTCGGCGACCCGCACCCCGGACACTTCTCCATGGAGGAAGCGGTGGCGACGGCACGTCGACTCGGGGCGGGCCGCACGTACATCACGCACATCGCCCACAGGACGAGACACGAGGAGATCGAGCGGCGCCTCCCGGCCGGCGTGGCGCCCGCGTACGACGGACTGGTGGTGGAGCTGTGACCCCGCCCCCGAGCACGGAGCGCATCCGGAACTTCTCCATCATCGCGCACATCGACCACGGGAAGTCGACGCTTGCCGACCGGCTGCTCGAGCGTACCGGCGCGGTGGACGCGCGCCGGATGCGGAAGCAGGTCCTCGACTCGATGGAACTCGAGCGGGAGCGTGGGATCACGATCAAGCTCAACGCGATTCGCATGGCCTACGGCTACCGGGACGGCGTCGAGTATCAGCTCAACCTCATCGACACTCCGGGTCACGTCGATTTCGCCTACGAGGTGAGCCGCAGTCTTGCCGCCTGCGAGGGCGCCCTCCTCGTCGTCGACGCCACTCAGGGCATCGAGGCGCAGACCCTTGCGAACCTCTACCTCGCGCTGGAGGCGGACCTCGAGGTCGTCCCCGTCATCAACAAGATCGACCTCCCGGCGGCCGACCCGGAGCGCGTGGCGGTGGAGATATCGGAGTTGCTCGGCGTGGACCCGGCCTCGACGATCCATACCTCCGCGAAGGAGGGGGCGGGGGTCGACGCGGTTCTCGACGCCATCATCGAGCGCGTCCCGCCCCCGCGCGGAGACCCCGGGGCGCCGCTGCGGGCGCTGATCTTCGACTCCCAGTACGACCGCTACCGTGGCGCGATGCCCATGCTGCGCGTAATGGACGGCGAACTGCGCGAAGGCATGCGCATCGGGTTCGGACGCCACGAAGCGGTCTACGAGGTCGACGAGGTCGGTTTCATGCGTCTCGGGTTCGAGCGCACCGGCGCCCTCCGTTGCGGGGAGGTCGGGTACCTTACCGCCCAGATCAAGAACGTGGGCCATACGCGCGTCGGCGACACGGTGCTGGACGCCGGAGACCGCGCCGCCGAGGTCCTCCCCGGCTACCGGGAAGCGAAGCCGATGGTCTTCGCCGGCCTCTATCCGACGGACTCCGACCAGTTCGAGGAACTTCGCGAGGCGCTCGAAAAGCTCCAGTTGAACGACGCCAGCCTTCACTACGAGCCGGAGACATCGGGCGCGCTCGGCTTCGGGTTCCGGTGCGGCTTCCTGGGCCTCCTCCACCTGGAGATCGTCCAGGAGCGGCTGGACCGCGAGTTCGGCGTCGACCTCATCACGACGCTGCCCAGCGTGGAGTACCAGGTGACGCTCACGAACGACGACGAGATCCAGCTCGAAAACCCGTCGAAGATGCCGGACCGCGTCCACATCAGCGAGGTGCGGGAGCCCTTCGTCCGGGTTCGCGTCGTGTCGCCGGCGGACTACATCGGCGCGATCCAGAAGATCTGCCACGACCGGCGCGGGCGGTACGTCGACCTTCAGTACCTGGATCCCACCCGGGTCGAGATCTCGTACTCGATGCCCCTGGGCGAGATCGTGCTCGATTTCTACGACAAGCTGAAGTCCGTCTCTCGCGGATACGCTTCGCTCGACTACGAAGTGACGGGCCACGAGCGCTCGGACCTGGTGAAGCTGGATATCCTCCTCAACGGGGCGCCGGTGGACGCGCTGAGCGTCATCGTGCACCGGAGCCGGGCCTACGACTTCGGGCAGAAAATGGCCCGCAAGCTCAAGGAACTCATCCCGCGGCAACTCTTTGACGTGGCGATCCAGGCCGCGATCGGGCGGGACGTGATCGCGAGGACTACGGTGAAGGCGCTGCGCAAGAACGTGACCGCCAAGTGCTACGGAGGCGACATCACGCGAAAGCGGAAGCTCCTCGAGAAACAGAGGGAGGGGAAGCGGCGCATGAAGCAGGTGGGGAGCGTCGAGATCCCCCAGGAGGCCTTTCTCGCCGTCCTGCAGGTCGAAAGCGACTAGTGCTATGATTCTCCTGGGCGCGGTCGGCGGTGGGTAGTGCCACCAGCTCGGAGCGGGCAGGGAATGTGAGCGGACGAAAGCACATCATCGGTGTCGATCTGGGTGGGACCACGATCAACGTCGGCGCCGTCCCGGTGGACGGCGGCACCGTGCTCGGCGTGCGTACCCTGCCCACGGACGCCCACATCGGCGCGAAATTCGTCGTGGACCGGATCGTGTCGATGATCCGCGAGGTCGCGCGCGATGCCGCGCGCGAGGGCGGATTCGGGGAGGACGCGATCGTCGGGGTCGGGATGGGGGCGCCCGGGCCGCTGGACCGCGAGACGGGGACCGTGATCGAGACGCCGAATCTCGGGTGGCGCAACTTTCCGCTCCGCGACCTGATCGCGAAGGGAACCGGACTCGAGGCTGAACTCGACAACGACGCGAACGCCGCCACGCTCGGCGAGTGGTGGCGGGGCGCGGGGCGCGGGGTCGACAACCTCGTGGGCATCACCCTGGGGACGGGGATCGGAGGCGGCATCGTACTCGACGGCGAACTCTACCACGGGGCCTCGGACGCGGCCGCGGAGATCGGACACATGACGATCGACTCCACGGGCCGGAAGTGTGCGTGCGGCAGCTACGGTTGCCTCGAAGCCTACGCCTCCGGGCCCGCGATCGCGGCCCGCGCGGTGGAAGGACTGAAGGCGGGCGCCGAGAGCATGCTTCTGGATCTCGTGGACGGCGACCTGCGCGCGGTTACGGCCGAAGCCGTATCCGATGCCATCGTGGCGGGCGACCAATATGCCGCCGACGTGATGCGCGAGACGGCGGGGTATCTCGGGACCGGCCTCGCGAACCTCATCAATATTCTCAACCCGGAGATGATTGTGGTTTCCGGGGGCGTGACGCGCGCAGGCAAGCACCTCTTCGATCCCCTGCGGCGTGAGGTCAGGAAGCGGGCGTTGCAGCCGGCGGCCGAGGCGTGCCGGATCGTGCGCACCGAACTCGGTGGCCTCGCGGGAGTGATCGGTGCCGCCGCCGTGTTCCGCGTCGCGCGGCTCGGACCCCTCTGAGTCACCGATGCCGCGGCTCGGAGTCGTGGGGACGATGGTGTGGGATACGATTCGCGCACGGGACATTGGCCGGGAGGAGCCGGTGGAGGAATGGGGTGGGATCGCCTATGCGCTGGCTGCGGCCGACGCCGCCGCGGAGGCGTCGGGAGGAGACTGGACCCTGTTTCCGATTCTCAAGGTCGGAAAGGACATGCGCGAGGCGGCGGATCTCTTCCTCGGGGGGCTCGAGCGAGTCGATTCCTTCGATGGCGTGTGGACCGTGACGGAACCGAACAACCGGGTCGAACTCGTTTACCTCGACGACGCGCGGCGCTCCGAGAAGCTCACCGGCGGAGTGCCGGGCTGGACCCGCGACGAACTCGTGCCCCTCGCACGCTCGTGCGACGCGATCTACGTGAATTTTATCGCGGGCTGGGAGGTGGATCTCCCCGCAGCGGCGGCCCTCCGGACGGTGGCAGAGGGTCCGGTCTATGCGGATCTGCACTCGTTGATGCTCGGTGTGGGGACGGACGGCGTGCGCTCCCCACGTCCGCTCGAAGACTGGCGCTCATGGCTTTCCTGTTTCGATGTCGTGCAGCTGAACGAGGAGGAACTCGGCACGCTGGCGGCGGGCTGGGAAGACCCCTGGGCGCTCGCGGCCGACGTCGTGGGTCCGGTCACGCGCGGCCTCCTCGTCACGCTCGGGGAGCGGGGCGCCGCCTGGGTCACGACCCGCAGTTTCTGGAAGGCGCCCACCGAGCCGCGCCCGCCGTCCGGCGCCGTGGCGCCCGCGGAAGCGCTCGTGAGCGGGAAGGTGGAGCCCGAAGTCCCGGTTTCGGGGGGCGACCCGACCGGCTGCGGCGACGTGTGGGGGGCGACCTGCTTCGTGACGATGCTGAGCGGCGAGGATCTTGAGTCATCCATCAGGGCGGCGACGCGGGCGGCGCAACGGAACGCCGGATTCCGCGGCGCATCCGGGCTCGGAGAATACCTGCGCTCCGAGACCGGCGTTCTGACCGGCAGGCCGGGGAGTCGCGCGCGAGGTTCCGCGTGAGCCGGGTCGTCCGCGTCCCTGAACGCCTGGACGAGTCCTCCTTCGAGACACTGGTCCGGCGGGTCCGCTCGGAGGGCAATCCGCAGGCGCGCCTCCTGCTCGATGCCCGCTCGATCGGCTGGGTTTCGCCGTACGGGCTCATCGGCCTGCTGGCGATCGGTCAGGAAGCGCGCCTGCGTACGGGGCTGCCTCCGCTGATCGAGCCTCCACGCGATTCCGAGGTCCGCTCCTATATCAACCGCATGCGCTTCTGGCCCGCGGCTGCCCAGGTGTTCGACCTGCCGCGGCTGCCGAAGCCGTCTCTCGAGATCTCCGACGCTCTCATCGAAGTCACGACGATCCGGTCGCACGAGGATGTCCATTCGGTCGTGGAGGGTGTGCGGGACCGTGCCCAGCGCATCCTGCACGACCGGCTCGGCTATCCCCGGCCGGCCGTGATCCACTTCTCCGTGATGCTGTCCGAAGTGTGCCAGAACATCCTCGAACACGCCGATTCGATCGGCTGGGTGTGCGCGCAGCGGTACCGGTGGCGACGGCGCCTCGGCCGCGACGTCGTCGTGCTCGCCGTGATGGATGTGGGCGTCGGCTTCGAGGGCTCCCTCGGCGCCGAGCATGCGCGCCGGTATGGGGAGCGGTGGTCGGCGGCCGCGGCGCTGAAGGCGGCTTTTCTGCACGGCGAGTCGCGCTTCCCGGATCCCGGTCGCGGCCAGGGTCTGCAGGCGATCCGAAGCCAGATCATCAAGTGGAACGGCGCCATCCGCATCCGAAGCGGCGATGCGAGTATCGCGCGGGTGCCGGACTGGGACGAAGGCGAGCCGCTCAGCACGGATCTGCCCCGTTTTCCGGGCGCTCAGGTGCTGATCGTCCTGCCCGAGCGGGACGAGCGGGAAGGGACGTGATCGCGTGAGACCGGCGGTTGCTCATACGACGCTGTTCAGCTACCTCGTGACGCGTCCCACCGGGCGAACGGTGCGGGCGACGGTCGAACGCCAGATCGCCGACGCGGGCCGCACGGTCCTCGCCGTACTCGACCTGCGCCACGTCCCCGTGATCGATTTTTCCTGCGCGGACGAGATCGTCGCGAAGCTCGTCCTGCTCGCATCCGATGCCTCCAAGCGCCAGTCCTTCATCCTCTTTCGCGGGATCGCGGAGCACCACGTCGGACCCATCGACTCGGTCCTCCGGAACCGGGGGCTCGCGGCCGCCGCCGAGAGTGCCGATGGGGAACCGCTGCTGATGGGCGCGCTCGATCCCGGCGCCACCGCGGTGTGGCGCGAGGTCTGGACCCTCGGCCGCACGGGAGCCTCTCCGCTCGCCGACCGGCTCGAACTCCCTCTCGACCGGGTACGCGGGCTGCTCGATGACCTTGTCGCCAGAGCGCTCGTGATTCGTGACGGCGAGCGCTACGTCTCGCTTCGCCACGCCCTGCTCGATGCGGGACCGCCATCTGCCGCTCCCGCGGACGGCCCGGACCCATGAGCCTGCGGCGCCGCGCGGGGATCGTACTGGCGGCGGGCCTGGTGATCGTGGGGCTTCTCACCACGTTTGCGTGGTTCCACCTGCAACGATCCGTGCGGCCGAGATCCGGCCGGCATGTCCTCCCGGGCCTGGCAGCGCCCGTCGCGGTGACGTTCGACAGGTGGGCGATTCCCTCGATCTCCGCCGAGACCGAACTCGACGTCGCGCGCGTCCAGGGGTTCATGCACGCCTCCGACCGGTTGTGGCAGATGGAGCTCTTCCAGCGAGTCGCGCGCGGGCGCCTGGCCGAACTATTCGGTCCGGCCGCCCTCGACGCGGATCGCCTCATGCGCACGCTGGACCTCTGGTCGGCGGCGGGCCGCGAACTCGACGATGTGTCGGAGACGGACCGGGCTCTACTCGAGGCATATGCGGAGGGTGTCAACGCCCGCATCGCAAGCTGGCGGGGACCCTGGCCCATCGAATTCCTCATCCTCGGCATCGAGCCGCAGCCGTGGAGCCCGCGCGCGTCCGTCTCGATCGGCCGCATAATGTCGCTGGATCTCTCCAACTGGCGCGGGGAAATGGATCGAATGACCGCGCTCGCGACGCTCGACGCGGATCACCGACGGGCGCTGGGGGCCGGATACCCCGCCTGGGGGCCCACCATCCTCCAGGACACACTCCCCTCCGGCACTCCGCCGCCTCGCCTCGCCTCCGCGGAGACTCCGATTCCCGCAGGTCCGAGGATTCCGGCGTCTTCCCCCGACCCACTGATCTATCTCTCCCGCTTCGGCTTCCACGCCTCGAACTCGTGGGCGCTGGCGGGCTCGCGCACCGCGGATGGCGCTCCGCTGCTCGCGAACGACATGCATCTCGCGCTCCGGGCGCCTTCGACCTGGTACCTGAACTCCATCGCGGCCGAGGATTCGGACCTGGCCGTCGCGGGCCTCTCGATCCCGGGAACCCCCGGCGTCATCGTCGGACTCAACCGGGGCGTTGCATGGTCATTCACGAACGCGGAGGTGGATGACGCGGACTTCGTCGTCGAAGGCATCAACCTCGACGGGTCGATGTATCGCGACTCCGATGAGTGGAGACCCTTCGACACCCGGGCAGAGGAGATTCTTGTACGGGGGCGCAGCGAGCCGGAGACCTGGGTCGTACGTTCGACGGTGCGCGGCCCGGTGATCACGGACGTCGTGCCGGCCGGGGGACTTACGCTGTCGCTGCTATGGACGGGACTCGAACCCGGGGGTCCCGTTGCGGCTCTGCTCAAGATGAACCGGGCCTCCGACGCGGACGCCTTCGTGGCGGCGGTGGCACACTTTCGTTCGCCTCACCAGAACGTGGTCTATGCGGCGTCGAGCGGAGAGATCGGCTATCGCCTGGCGGGGTCCGTGCCCCAGCGTCCGCCCGGAGAGGGCGCCTCTCCGATCTCGTTCGAGCGCCTGCCCGCGGGCTGGCCGGGCTTCTGGGCGCCGGAAGCGATGCCGGCACTGCGAGATCCGGAGCGCGGGTATCTCGTCAGCGCGAACAACCTCCAGGCGTGGCCCCTGTTCGGACGTGTGGGCGTCTACTATCGGCCGCCGTTCCGGGCCCGGCGCATCGATGACCTCGTGTCTCGCGCGTCGGACTGGACGGTGGAGGATATGCGCGAAGCGCAGCTGGACAGCCACAGCCTGTGGGCCGAGCGCTATCGGCCGCGCGCAGTCCGGGCCGCTCGCCGGGCGGGCCTCGATTCACTCGCGCTCCTGCTCGAGCGCTGGGATCTGCGAACCGAAACGGAGTCCCGGGGCGCCGCGCCCTTCTTCACCTGGCTCTACCGCCTGCGCGACCTCATCGTCGCCGACGAGTTCGATGATGGCGACGGGTGGTTCCCCGATCTCGCGTTCATGGAGATCGTCGAAACCGCGGATAGCGCCTGGATCGACGATGCGCGCACGCCGGAGGTCGAGCGTCTCGAGACGCTGGAAGAGGAGGCGGCTCGCACGGCGGCCGTCGTGTCCGGAAGCCCGTGGGGAGAAGTCCATCGCGAGCGGTCGGCCCACCTGCTCGGAACCGTGGCGTGGCTCGACCGCCTGTTCGGTCTCCATGTCGGTCCGTATCCGTCGCGTGGCGGACCCTACACGGTTCGTCCGGATGCTCCGTCGCTGAGATCGAGCTTCGACTCCACCGCGTGGAAGTTTCCGGTCGTGAGCGAATACGGCCCCAGCGCGAGATTCGTCGCTCGCGCCGCGCCCTCCGACATGGCGGGCTACTTCCTGCTGCCCACGGGCCAGGCCGGGAACCCGCTCGATCCGCACTATCGAGACATGGGTGCCGTGTGGACCGGGAGCCCGCTCATCGAACTCCGCCCGGGCCGTCCGTCCGAATCGGTGGAGAGCGAGCTCCTTTTTTCGCCCGGCTCTCGTTGACCGCCGGACGGTCGAATCCTACCTTTCTCAACCACTCCGGAACGCCGACTTCGAGGCGTCCGAAGTGCACGGAAGCGCTCCCGACCCGCGCCAGGATCCAGACGACTTGAGCACCGCCACGGTTGCGAATACGCTCGATGAGATCGAGAGAGTCCTCGACGACATCCGTCCCGCGGTGCGCTCGGATGGAGGGGACATTCAACTCGTTTCGTTCGATCCGGAGAGTGGACGCGTTGCTGTCCGGCTCGTAGGCGCCTGCTACGACTGTCCCATGTCGACCGCCACGCTTCGCGCCGGGATCGAACAGCACCTGTGTCATGCGCTCCCCACGGTCCATTCCGTCGAGGCCGTCGCGTAGTCGAGCGCAAACCCGTGTCCGATACACCGACCCCCGGCCCCCGGCCGCTTCCGATCATGGACCCCGCGCCCAAGCGTCCCGGCCCGCCACCCAGGGGGGACGACAGGGAGGCGGCGAGACGCCATCCCTCGAAGGCGCCGCCCATGCCGGGGGTGGGTCGCGTCGTCGCGGTGAGTTCAGGTAAGGGCGGCGTCGGAAAGTCCACAATCTCGACCAACCTCGCCGCAACCTGGACCCGCGAGGGCCATCGCGTCGGACTGCTCGACGCCGACATCTACGGCCCGGATATTCCGACGATGTTCGGCATCCAGGAGAAGCCCCGGATCGACCGCGAAGAGGTCGTGCCCCTGGTAGCGCACGGCGTGAAGCTCATGAGCATCGGTTTTCTCATCGAGGAGGACGCCCCTGCGATCTGGCGCGGGCCGATCATCATGGGAGTCATCCGCCAGTTCCTGCAGCAGGTCGCATGGGGGGAACTCGACTACCTCGTCATCGACCTGCCGCCGGGCACGGGCGACGCGCAGTTGTCGCTGTGTCAGCTCGTACGGGTGGACGGAGCGGTCATGGTGACCACGCCCCAGGACGTGGCGGTCGGCGGCGTGCTGCGCGGGATCCGGATGTTCGAGAAGCTCGAGGTGCCGGTCCTCGGCATCGTCGAGAACATGCGCGGCTTCGCATGTCCCGGGTGTGGCGAGACGCACGACATCTTCGGCGCTGGGGGCGGCGAACGGCTCGCCGGCTCGATCGACCTGCCCTTCCTGGGCGCCGTGCCGCTCGGCGTGGCCGTTCGCGAGGAGAGCGATCGAGGGGTCCCGACCTCGATCGGAAGACCGGCCGCTCCCGAAGCCCGGGCTTTCGCACGCATCGCGTCCGCGGCCGTCACCCGACTCGCGGCGGTGGAAGCCGCACGCGAGGAGGCTGCGGGCGGCTAGCAGCTAGCCGTGCTCCACGATGACGGAACCGAGCCCGGCGACCAGCGTGACCTCCAGCCGCACGCGTGCCGTCTCCCAGTTCGGGCTCAACCAGTAGTCTCCCACCTTCTCGAAGTTCGCCGCGCTCAGGGAGGCAAGTCCGCTGCGCCGAACACGGACGCCGATGTGCGCAGGCACCCGCATCAGGAGTTCGCCCAGCCCCATCCTGATCTCGGCCTCGGCGCTCGATCGCCAGGATCCAGAGAAGTCCAGGACGACGTCGCCTACGAAGCCGTAGAACTCAAGGCGGCGGAAGCGCGCATTGCCGAGATTCTCGGCCATGAAGGCCGCGGCGCCTGACTTGATGGACAACAGCTCCAGCGCCGCGCGGTTCTCGCGGGCGAAACCGACCTCCACGTCGCCGGCGCCGGTGATGAGTTCAAGCGCTGTAAGGTGGGCGCCGCCGAGGTCGAGACGCGCTCGTCCAGCGCCGATCCCCAGCCGCAGATTCGTGGGCACCGAGGAATTCAGGGACAGATCCAGCCTCCCGGCCGCGTCCGCATCGCGAGGAAGATCCTCGAGCTCGAGTACCGGGTCGCCAAACCGCGTCGCATCGTCGGCATCGCGCCCGTCCTCCGGAGACGAAGAGGTGGTCAGCCGGAGGTGTCCCGTTCGGCCGGTCCGGCGCCATTCGCGGAGGGGCAGGGAACGTTCGGCATCGTAACGGAGCCGCACGTCGTAGAGCAGTTGCGTCTCCGAGGCGGATACGTCGAGCCGCCCGCCCGCGTACATCAGTTCGATTTCAAGCGCTTCCAGGTCGCCGAGTTGCCGCGCCGTGCGGAAGTCCCGCCACTCCTGTGCCGCGGCCGGCGCCGGCCCGACGCCGAGCAACAGGGAAAGGAGCAACGCAGCGCGGAGGTATTTAAGGCGAAACGCACGGCCGCTCGAACTCAGCAGAGCCTTGCCACGGGCTGCCGGGGCCATTCGGGCATCAGGCATCGTCCGAGGGCGCCGAGGGCGGATCGGTTCCGGCTCCCGGCGACGCGCCCTCGCCGGCGGCGTTGTCGGCGGACCAGTCGATCACGACGCTCCGTCCGCCGGCCCGCGTGAGCAGGACGCCCCCGAAGCCGGCCGTGACGATGACCCATGTGCCGACTCCGGCCACGAAGAGGATCAGGCCGCGTACGAAATCCGCCGCGCCACCGAACACCCACAGGGCGGCACCGGCGGCGAAGGGGAGCATCAGAATCGCGAGTCCGCTGACGACGTAGTAGTAGGAGTTGGAGCGACGGAGTCTCTCCAGCCATTCGGAGCGGAAGCGGCGGCGGGCAAAGATCTCGCCGGCAGCGTGCGCCGCCGCGAGATATCCGAAGACTCCGGCGAGCCCTGCGGCGAGCAGAAAGAAGGGTATGACCAGCCACGTGATGACCAGCACGGCGAGGACGAGAAGCACCGGAAGGAACAGCACCTCCCCGGCAACGCCCATCGCAAACGAGCGGGCGAACTCCAGCCGAACCGTATCCGAGACGGTTTCCAGCCGGCGGCGGCCAAAATACACGAGCAGCAAGCCGAGGGCGGCGAGGACCGTGAACGCGCAACCCGCGGCGATCACGCCCTCGGCAGCCCGCCCGAAGTTGCGCGCGAGACGCGACCCGAGGCTCGGCTGTGCGGACCGCATCCGCATCGGGGCTTCGAACGACTCGACCCGCTGAACGGAGGGAGCGTCCGTCGCCGTCCGCGCGGAGGATTCCGAAGGCGCCAGCCGGATGTCGGAGAGGACTTCCCCTTCGACCCCCGGCGCATCATCACCGAAGTCGACCTCGCCTCCTACCTGAAGCACATCTCCTCGCACCCGCGCGCCGCCGTCCAGTACGAGCGCACCGTCCAGCACGAGGATGTTGCCATCGACGTCCCCGGCGAGTCTCAGCGTACCGTCGAGAATGGCGACATCTCCCGGGACCGTGGCCTCGGCGAGGACCTCGTAGTCGCCGTGGACGATCATCGCCAGCCGATCCTCGATGAAGTCGCCGGAGTCGCCGAGCCGGCCGAGCGCGTCGCGCAGCCGATCCAGTTCGCCGGTGACATCGAAGCCGAGTCCGCCGGGGACGATCTGCATGGGTCGCGGCTGACCGGAGATCGCCGGCGCCGGTTCGCCCGCCGGGATGGCCGCCGCGTCGACCGGCGACGGCATGGCGAGCCCGAGAATCACGTCGATCCGACCGGCAAGGGCCCGGGCCGCATCCCGGTCGGCGCTCTCCCCCGATGCGTTCCACTCCTGCAGGAACCGACGGAATCCGACCAGACCGCCCCGCACCGCGGAAGCATCCTCTCCCGCGTGTTCGCGGAGGAAATCGCGCCAGGCGCTCTCCAGGCCTCCCCGCTCGGCGTAGGATCCAATCCCGATTCCGTCCACCTCGACGGCCTCGCCCTCGAAACGAAGCCGATGCTCGGTCCCGCCCTCCAGTTCAAACCACAACTCCGCGCGCCCGCCGGCGGAGAGCGTGATTGCGGCGTCGACGATGCCGACCTCCTGCGCGCCGACGGGAACCGCGGCGGCGAGACAGGCGAGGAATGCCAGTGCCCGGGTCATGCGGCCCTCTCGATGCGAACGCGTTGCGGGAGCGGCTGCCGGAACAGCCTGGCCATGAACCAGAGAGAGGCGAGCCCGACGAGACTCGACAGCGCCAGGCTGCCGAGAGCGGCGGCGGGACTGATCCGCTCGACGATCGATCCGCCCGCGTCCACGAGTCCGATACGGTACGCCAGGCGGCCCGCCGCGAGCATGGTGTCGACCAGAACGGTTCGCGCGCCGCTGAACGCAACGGCGAGAAGCTGACCGGGCGCCAGGCCCTGAGCGCCGAACAGCCAGGCCGCGGCGCCTCCCGACACGGTCAGCATGGCTGCGCCCGCCGTGGCCAGCGCCGCCCGGCGCCGCCGCGCGAAGCGGAGGAGGCGCTCGGGCCACGGGACCGGCAATCGCACGCGCGCCATCACGGCCGAAGCGAACGCCGGGGCGGGAGACCAGGTGCGGAGCCTCGAGAGAGCGCGGTCGAGCGCGGGGTGAGGCAGGTCGACCTGCGCCAGGACATCATTCGCGAAGGAAGGCGCGGGGGACCACCCGGGCAACTCTGCCAACCTGTGATCGAGCGCGGCACCCGCGACATCGACCCGCTGTGCGACGCCCTCCGCAAATCCGTCGGACGGCCGATGCGGGGCGAGACCCTCGAGAAAGGCGATGACGTCCCGCAGCGCATCCACTTCCTTCCGGCAACGGGCGCACCCGGCCAGGTGGTCGGCCGTCCTCCCGCGCGCGGGGGGCGCCGACATCCGTCTGGCGATTCGCTCGATTTCCTCAGGTGTAAGGTGCGGCAAGTTCACTCCTGTTCTCCCGTGAAGGCGTCGGCAACCCTGCGAAGAGCGGCTGCGGACTCCTACGGCTCTGTCAGATGTACGAGAGCGGCCTTCAATTCGTTTCTCGCCCGGTGGATATAGGTTTTCACCGTCCCGAGCGGGATCTCCATCACCTGCGCGATTTCATCGTACGCGTAACCCTCGATGTGCCGCAGGAGGATCGCGGTTCGGTATTCGGGTCGGAGTTGTCCGATGGCCGCTTCGATCTCGGATCCGAGTTCGCGGGCCTCGAGGAGTTCATCGGGTCGTTCGTCACCCGAGACCAGCGTGATCTCCGTCGCGGCCTGGCGATCCGGGGTCACGGCGTCCGGCGCCCCGTGCATGGAAACGACATCGAGTTCCTTCTTGCGCAGGTGATCTATCGTCAGGTTGTAGCCGATCTTGAAGAGCCAGGAGGAGAACTTGTAGGAGGGATCGTACCGGCGGAGATTGTTCAGCGTGCGGACGAACGTTTCCTGGGCCAGGTCCTCCGCCAGTTCACGGTCCCGCACCATCCGGAAGATGAGGGAGAAGACCGGACGTTCGAAGCGGAGCACGATCTCCCGTGCGGCGCGTTCATCGCCGCGGAGGCACATCTCCACCAGCGTCTGCTCGCTGTGATCCGAGTAGCTCACTCGATCCTGCCCCTCCGGGTCGCGGCGGCGGGCCGGAGGCGGCCGGTTCGCCGCCGCCGACGCGGCACGCCGGGTTCCGGCCCACCCTACACGGCTCCGCGACCAATATGCGCGCCGAAGGCCCTCGCCGGCATGCACCCGCCTCGTCCGGGGACGAGCGGCGCTAGCTCTGGCAGCCGGCACAGAAGAACGAACTCCGTCCGGCCTGCACGATCCGGCGGATCGGTCGGGCGCAGGCCGGGCACGCGACGCCTTCGCGCTGGTAAACGTCCAGCCGTGTCTGAAAGGAGCCCGAGCGGCCGTTGACGGCCCGGTAATCCCGCAGCGTCGTTCCCGCGCTCTCGAGCGCCTCGCGCAGGACCGCCCGCACCGCCCGATGCAGTCGGCGCACCTCCTCCGCGTCGAGCGAGCCCGCCGGTCGCCGCGGGTCGATCCTCGCGCGGTACAACGCCTCGCTGGCGTAGATGTTCCCCACACCCGCGACGCGCCGCTGATCCAGCAGCGCATTCTTGATCGGCGCCCGCAGCGGCGCGAAGATGTGAGCCAGACGGGCGGCGGTGAACCTTCGGCCGAGGGGCTCCGGTCCGAGCGCGGCCTCCCGGATCTTCCACGCCTCGGGCGTCAGCAGGTCGAAGCCGCCGAGGCGGCGGACATCGTCGTAGAAGAGCGTCCGGCCGTCGTCGAGTTCGAAGTCGACGCCCGGATGCCTGAACTCCGCCGAGTCCGGTCGTTGCGGGGCGAGTGCGAACCGGCCGGTCATGCGGACCTGCACGCGCATCAACCGCTCCACGGGACCGTCGATGCCGTCCGCCGCGTGGAGCGGGAAGAGCAGGTACTTGGCCCGGCGATCCGCGTCTCCGAAGGTGCGCCCGAGCACGGCGCGGGAAAACGATCGCGCCGAAGGCCCTCCGAGGATCAGGTCGTCGTGATGGACCCGGGTGCGTCGGATCCGTCGGCCTCGGAGGAGCGGGGCGAGGTCCCGGCGCATTGTCTCGACCTCGGGCAGTTCCGGCACGACACTAGCCGCCCGGGCTCGTGCCAGAGGGATGGATTCGCGCCCGCTCGTCCAGCCGGAGCCGGCCGGGATCCAGTTCGTGCCAGCCGATATCCGATCGCGAATGGGCGCCATCGAAGCGGATCCGTGCCGCGGCAGTACGGCTGCGCCGCGCCGCTTCTTCAAGCGTCCCGCCGAACCCGGTGACCCCGAGCACCCGCCCTCCGGCCGTGACCAGCCGCCCCTCCTTCATCGCGGTCCCGGCGTGAAACACCCTCACCTGACCGGGGTCGAGGGCCGGGATCTCGATCGGCCGCCCGGAGTCCGAGCTTTCCGGGTATCCGGCGCTCGCCATGACGGTGACGAGCGCGTAACCGGGAGCGGCCTCGGGGCGCCAGCCGGCCAGCGAGTCGCCGTGCGCGACCCGCAGCATCGGTTCGAGCAGGTTCGAGCTCGTGAGCGGGAGCACGACCTGCGTCTCCGGATCTCCCATTCGACAGTTGAACTCGACGACGCGCGGCCCCGTGGCGGTCAGCATGAGTCCCGCGTACAGAAAACCGCGGTAGGGGGCGCCGGACTCCGCCATCGCGTCGAGCACGGGTTGAGCGATCTCGCGCCGCACCTGGTCGATGAAGTCCGGATCCGCCGGAGCCGCGGGGGAGTACGCCCCCATGCCGCCCGTGTTCAGGCCGCGATCTCCCTCCCCGACGCGCTTGTAGTCCCGGGATGTAAGCAGCGGGACGGCGCGCTCGCCGTCCGCCACGAAGAACACGGACAACTCCACGCCGCGCATGAACTCCTCGATCACGACGCGCCCGCCCGCGTCCCCGAACTGGCGGTCGACCATCATCCCCTGGATCGCCGTCCGGGCTTCCCCACGCGTTTCGCAGACGATGGCTCCCTTGCCGGCCGCCAGCCCGGAAGCCTTTACGACGAGCGGCTCTTCGTGGCCCGCGACATAGTCCAGCGCAGCCGCGGCGTCGTCGAACGTCTCGTGATCCGCCGTGGGCACGCCGCGGTCGCGCATCAGTCGTTTGGCGAACGCCTTCGAGGCTTCGAGACGGGCTCCCGCCCGGTCGGGCCCGAAAACGGGCAGACCGGCCTCGGCGAAGCGGTCGGCGATGCCCGCCGCGAGAGGCGCTTCCGGACCGACCACCGTGAGGTCGATGCGCCGCGCCGCGGCAAAGTCGAGCAGGCCTCCCGTGTCCTCGGCGCGGATGTCGACGAGTTCCGCGGTGCCGAGCATGCCCGGGTTGCCGGGGGCCGCGTAGATGGCAGCGTCCGGCGCGTCGCGGCGGAGGCAGTCCGCAAAGGCGTGCTCACGACCGCCGCTTCCGATGATGAGGAGGTTCACAACTAGTCGTCCGTGCGGCCTCTGAAGGCACCGGTCAGCCGGTCCCGCAATCGATCCACCGCCGCGTCGACCTCGTCGAAGAGTTCGCGCGCGCCCTCCTGATAACCCTTCGCTGCCTCGCGAAGATCCTCGCGGTACGGGCGGTCGTCCTCCTCGTGCCGGTGCTGGTATTCGCCCGCCAGGACACGGTCGTACGCGCCGCTCTCGATCCAGTCGCGCAGTTCCGCTACCCGGATGACGGCGAACGGATGGGTCTGGCCGAGCACGTTGAGCACCTTGTAGACGGCGTCGAGGAGATCGCCGCCGGCCCGGTACTCGTCGGACTGCGCGATGAACTCGTCGAGGTCGAGAGAGACGCCCCGCCCGCCGCCCGCAAGCTGCATCAGCGCGGACATCGCGACCTCGGGATTCTGGACCGCGAGGAGCCCGGCGCGGTCCGATGAGAGTTCGCTCTTCCGGTACCACTCCATGAGGCCCATGTAGATCGGCAGAAGTGCGAGGCCGGCGAACGAATAGCGGAGAACGACCAGGTTGAGCACCAGGATCAGCATGGTCCGGTAGAGCACATGCCCGGATATGATGTGTCCGACCTCGTGGCCGAGGACGGCCTCGACCTCGTCCTCGGAAAGGATCTCGAGCATCGAGGAATTGAGGACGATGAACGGCTCGCCGAAGCCCACCGCTCCCGCGTTCACCAGGTGCGTCTGCGAGATATAGCATTCCGGGGGCTTCTCCACGTCGAGTACCTCGCACACACGCGCCAGGCGTGCGTGAACCCACGCGTACTGCCGCTCGGAGGTGCGCACGGCGTTGGCCTTGAAGGCGAGCCGGATCGCGCGCTCGCCGAACAGCGCGAAGAGCTTGCGGAGGAGGAGATCGAACCCGGGGATCTTGCGCAGCGTATTCAGCGCCGCCCGGTCCGCCGGGTGTTCCCACGAGACCGCGGCGATCTGCGTGAGGATTCGCCTCTGGTGTTCGTCGCCTGCCGCCATCAATCACCCCCCTGCGCGTCAAGTCGCGCTCATGTGAGCCGGCCGGTTCGCGGGGCCGGATTCCGCGCTCCCGGCTTTACGTCCGGCCCGGATTACCTGTTTCAACCTTCGGGGCCGCCGCCGCCCCGCCGTTCAGAGACGGGCCAGGGCCTGCTCGATGTCCTCCGCAAGGTCCTCACCGTCCTCCACGCCCACCGACAGCCGGACGAGTCCCGGCCCCAGTCCGATCTCCCGCTTCTTTCGGTCGGGTACCGAGGCGTGGGTCATCGTAAAGGGAACGCACACGAGACTCTCTACCCCGCCGAGACTCTCGGCCAACTGGAACACCCGCGTCGACCCGGCGAAGCGGTTGGCCCTGTCTTCCGTACCAAGGTCGAAGCTCACCATGGAGCCGAAGTCGCGCATCTGACGTCGGGCCAGAGCGTGCTGCGGATGGTCCTCGAGGCCGGGGTAGCGAACGGACTCAACGTCGTCGTGCCCCCGGAGGACATCGACGACCTGCCGCGCGTTCCGGCAGTGGGCCGGCATCCTGAGGTGCAGCGTCTTCGTGCCGCGGAGCACGAGCCAGCAGTCGAAGGGGCCCGGGATGGCCCCGCTCGTCTTCTGCTGGAAGTGAAACCCCTCGGCAAGTTCGCCGGAGTTCGTGAGCAGGGCGCCACCGATCATGTCGCTGTGGCCGTTGAGGAACTTGGTCGTCGAGTGCATCACGACATCCGCCCCATCGTCGAGCGGCCGCTGAAGAAAAGGTGTCGCAAACGTGTTGTCGACGGACAACACGGCCCCCGCCTCGCGAGCGATCGCGGCGCAGGCCGCGATATCCGTGATCGTCATCGTCGGGTTGCTCGGCGTTTCGACGTGGATGAGGCGCGTCTGCGGGCGGATCGCGGCGCGAACCTGATCGAGATCTCCCGTGTTCACGAAATCGAAGTCGACACCGAACCGCTCCCATACGTGGCGCAACATGCGGTCGACGCCCCCATAGACGTCCGCGCCGCAGATGATGTGGTCGCCCGCGTTGAGCACCGTTTTGACGATCGCTTCCGTGGCGGCGAGACCCGAGGAGAACGCCGCGCCGTACCGCCCGTTCTCGAGAGCGGCCAGATTCGCCTGAAGGGCTTCGCGCGTGGGGTTCTTGACCCGCGCGTAGTCGTAACCTCCGCGCGGCGAGCCGACGGCGTCCTGTACGTAGGTCGATGTCTGGAAGATCGGCATCATGATCGCCCCGGTCGTAGGATCGGGGCGCTGCCCGGCGTGGATGGCCCGGGTTCCGAACCGATGGGCGGCTGGGTCCACGTCTTCATCTCCGGCTCGGGTAGAGGCAAACGACGCGTGGCACGACGCATCGCGGGTCGAGCGCGCAAGATATTCCCGCCGTGCGGGGACGGCGACCGGAGAGACGGCCGCAAGCCGCGCCGACGCCCAACCATTAAGATCCCGCGTCCATCTCACGGTCGGTGGAGAACAACGTGTCAAGGTCACTCATCATTTCTGCTTCGGGCATTCGTGGCATCGTCGGACGGGGGCTCACGCCCGACGTCGCGGCCCGCTACGGTGCCGCCTTCGCCACCCACATCTCCGCTGCGGCTCCCGGCCGGGGGCATGTGCTGATCGGCCGCGACAGCCGCGTCTCCGGGCCTGCGCTGCTCGACGCCGTCTCTGCGGGGGTCCGGGCCGCCGGGCTGGACGTGTGCGACCTCGGGATCGTGGCGACGCCCACGGGTCTCCTCGCCGTGGGGGAAGACGAGGCCGCGATCGGCGGACTTCTCGTTACCGCCTCTCACAACCCGGCGCCATGGAACGGTCTCAAGCTGGTCGCGCGCGAAGGGCGGTTCCTCTCGCCGGCTGCCGGAAGGGACGTCCAGCGAGCGTTCGAGGGCGAGATCGAGTACGTGGATTCCGCGCGCATGGGAGAAAGAAGCGCGCGGGAGGGCGCCGGCCGCGCCCACGTCGAGCGGATTCTGTCGCTGCCGATCATCGATCGCGAACTCATCGCGTCGAAGGTGTTCCACGTCGCACTCGACTGCGTGCGCGGCGCCGGAGGGCCGATCATGCTCCCGCTGCTCGAGCGTCTCGGCTGCCGGGTGAGCGGGTTCGATCTCGAACCCGACGGCCGTTTCCCCCGGCCTCCAGAGCCCCTGGTCGAGAACCTCGGAAGGCTCGCCGCCTGCGTCACGGAGGCGCGCGCGGACATCGGTTTCGCCGTGGACCCCGATGTCGACCGCCTTGCCCTGGTGGACGAGAACGGGCGTCCCGTGGGCGAGGACTGGACCCTCGCGCTGGCCGTCGAACTCGTCGCGGCCCGCGAGCCCGCGCCCGTCGTGACGAACCTCTCCGCGAGCCGCCTGATGCAGGACGCGGCGGATCGCGTCGGCGTACCGCTGATCCGCACGCCGGTGGCGGAGGCCAACGTCGTCGCCCGCATGCTCGAGGCGGGGAGTGCGATCGGGGGAGAGGGGAACGGCGGCGTGATCTACGCGGGGCTGCACCTCACGCGGGACGCCCCGCTGGCCGCAGCCCTGATCCTGCAGTTTCTCGCGGAGAGCGGATCCACCCTCGGCGCGGTGGTCGACGAGCGGCCTTCGTACCGGATCGTGAAGCGGACGATCTCCCGGGAAGGCCTGAGCATCGAGGAGGCGCTCGCCGCGATCGCGGACGCGGCACCGTCCGCAGCGGCGGTGGACCGGCAGGACGGGGTCCGGCTCGAGTGGCCGGATGGGTCGTGGATACACGCCAGACCCTCCGGGACCGAGCCGATCTTCCGCATCATGGCGGAGGCGACCGGCGAAGCACTGGCGGACGAGCGCGCGGACTGGGTCGACGTCCTCGTGCGGCGCGCGGTCTGAGCGACGGATGTGCGGGATCGTCGGCTACGTCGGGACGGAGGAGGCGGCCCCCCTCCTGCTGAACGGGCTCCGCCGCCTCGAATACCGAGGGTACGACTCTGCGGGCCTCGCCGTGCACTCCGGTTCGGGGCTCGGCCTCCTCAAGTGCGCGGGCCGCGTCGACGACCTGGCGGACCGGCTCGCCGAGGCCCCGCTTTCGGGAACGGTCGGAATCGCTCACACTCGCTGGGCGACACACGGTGCACCCACCCGCGCCAATGCCCACCCGCTGACGGGCGACCGAGGCGAGGTGGCGCTGGTCCACAACGGCGTGATCGAGAACTGCGACGCACTGCGAACGAAGCTCTCCGAACTCGGCCACCGCTTCACGTCGGAGACCGATACCGAGGTCGTCGCCCACCTGATCGAGGAAGCGTTCGACGGGAACCTCGAGCGCGCCGTCGCCGCCTCGCTGACCCAGGTGGAGGGCACGCTGGGGCTTGCCGTCATGAGCGTGCACGACCCGGCACGGATCGTTGTCGCCCGCCGCGGCGCGCCCCTGCTGCTCGGGATCGGCGAGACGGACGAAGAAGCGACCTGGGTGGCTTCGGATGTGGCGGCGGTCCTCGAACACACCCGCGACATCGTGTATCTGGAAGACGACGAAATGGCCGTCCTCACCTCTTCGGGGCACCGGATCGTCGATCTCGGGAGGGACCGCGGCCACAGCGGCTGGGAGCCCGTCCCAAAGGAGGTCCGCCGCGTCGATTGGGATCTGGAGAAGATCGAAAAGGCGGGTTACCCCCACTTCATGCTCCGCGAGATTCACGAGCAGCCCAACACCGTACGCGATGCGATGCGGGGCCGGCTGCTGGCGGAGGAAGGCACGGCACGGCTCGGCGGGCTCGATGAATTCCGCCCGGACATCGATGCTGCCGAGCGCATCGTCCTCACGGGGTGCGGGACGAGTTGGCATGCGGCGCTGGTCGGAGAATACCTCATCGAGGCGCTGGCGCGCCTGCCCGTGGAGGTGGAGTACGCCTCCGAGTTTCGGTACCGGAATCCGATCCTCGCTCCGGGGACCGCGGTGGGCGGCATCTCCCAGTCGGGGGAGACCGCGGACACGCTCGCGGCCGTGCGCGAGGCCGGACGGCTCGGGGCCCCCACGTTCGGAGTCGTGAACGTGGTGGGCTCGACGATCGCACGGGAGACGCGCGCCGGAATCTACACGCACGCCGGTCCGGAGATCGGCGTCGCGTCCACGAAGGCTTTCGTAGCGCAGGTCGTTTCTCTCGCGCTCCTCGGCCTCATGATTGCGAGGCGGCGCGGGATGAGCCGCGAGGAAGGCCGCGTCTTCGTGCGCGCCCTCGACGGACTTCCCGCCCTGATCGAGGAGGTTCTGGCAACGGAAGACCACATCCGGCGGGTGGCGGAGGAGTTCGCCCCCGCGCGCAACTTCCTCTATCTGGGGCGGGGGCCGAACTTTCCGATCGCCCTCGAGGGGGCGCTCAAGCTGAAGGAGATCTCCTACATCCATGCCGAGGGATACCCGGCGGCCGAGATGAAGCACGGCCCGATCGCGCTCATCGACGAAGACATGCCCGTCGTTTTCATGGCTCCGCGCGGCGCCGTCTACTCGAAGGTGCTCGTGAACATCGAGGAGGTGAAAGCGCGCGGCGGCCGCGTGATCGCGCTCGTGAACCGCCGCGAGACTGACCTCGCCCGAAAGGTGGATCACCTGATCCCGGTGCCCGCGACGCTGCCCCTGCTGCAACCGATCGTCAACGTCGTTCCGCTACAGCTTCTCGCCTACCATATCGCCGTCCTGCGGGGCTGCGACGTGGATCGTCCCCGGAACCTCGCGAAGACCGTGACGGTGGAGTAGTTCGCCGGAAGCCGGCGACCCCGCCACCGCACGGAGTGGAGGGGTTACAGGGGGAAAGAGCCGGTTGTATGTTTGGGCGTCGCGTCCGCCGCCGAGCCGTACTCATCCGGCCAGCGGCCCGGTCGCGTGGTCCACCGGGTGCGGGATTGGAAGGGGATGCCGAGCGCCTACCTCCAGGGGATGAAGGATCAGGTCGCACGATACGCAGGCACGCTGCGTGACGTCGTCATCCTCGCGCCCGTCTACGGTTTGTTGATGTTCACCCTTATGAAGGATCCGCGCCTGACCCGTCAGCAGCGGATTCTGGTGGATGCGGCCATCGCCTACCTCGTGAGTCCGGATGACGTGATACCGGAAGATGAAGTCGGGCCGTACGGTTTTCTGGATGATGTTTTCTGTTGTGCGTACGTGACGCACCGGATCGGAGAGGAGCTTGGCTGGGATGTGGTGGAGGAGCACTGGACCGGCGAGCGCTCGGCGCTCGAGGTGTCGAACAATCTGCTCGCCCGCGAGCGGGAACTGCTCGGCGGGGCCGGTGATGACGTTCTCGAGTTCGCGGGGCTCCTCGACCGGCGGTCGGACTCTGAAGCGGAACGCCCCCAACTCGTCCTCACGGCGGCCGCACCCTAGCAGCCCGTGGCGAGATGCAGCGCCGCTCGAACGCAGCGGGGTTGTGCCATGGGCTGCCGGCAGCCGGCCGCGGATCGCGGCGGCCCTCGTCCTGCTCGCGGGGCTCGCTGGCGCGGGGTCGGTTGAGGCCCAGTATCGCCTCACGGCCCCTTCGGGCAGCGTCGTGGAGTTCGAGGCCGATCTCCTCCTCCGCTTCCGGGATCGTTCCGATTCCCTTGTGACCGATCTCGTGGAGGACCCTCTCGTTCTCTACTTCCGGTCGTTCGGACGAGACCTGGACGAATCCGAGGCGCGGGACGCGTGGCCATGGAACGCGGTCGAAGTCGTGACGGATTCGAGCGCTGCGCTCGTGATGCCGGGGAATCTGCGGGAGGCCGGCCGGGCGTACGAGAGCTACGCGGTCCTGCGCATGCACGCCGTGCGCCAGGATCCGGACGTGGCCTGCGAGTTGCTCGTCTCACGGGAAGTCGAGGCCGTCGACGGCTTCATCGACGGCTGGATCGTGGCTCGACTCCTGTTCGGCGGGCCCGCGTACGAGCCGCTGGACGAACTCGCATTCGCGCGCGAGGCCGGCGTCCTCGCGGGACTCATCCTCGACCGGTCGGATCGCCAGCTGGGTGGTTGTCTGCAGATTTCCCGCGAACGTCGGGCCGGAGAGATCGCCGCGTATCGCGCTTGGCGAACGGAACGCTACCTCCCCCCGGGCGGGCGATGAGTCTCCGCCTCTACGACTCCCTCGCGCGACAGCTCCGCCCGTTCAAGACCGTCGAACCGGGCCGGGTGCGGATGTACACCTGCGGGCCCACGGTGTACGACCGCGCGCATATCGGGAACTTCCGCGCCTTTGCGTGGGAAGATCTGCTGCGTCGCTACCTCCGGTTCAAGGGATACGAAGTCTGCCAGGTCATGAACCTGACCGATGTCGATGATCGGACGATCGCGGCGGCCTCCGGCCGGGGCGTGCCACTGGCCGAGGTCACCGATCCCGTGATCGAGATGTTCCTCGAGGACTGGGACACGCTGGGGCTCGAGGAACCCGAGCATCGGCCGCGGGCGACCCGCTTCGTCGAGGGGATGATCCGGCTGATCGAGGCCCTCTCCGAACGGGGACTCACCTACGAGAGCGAAGGTTCCGTGTACTTCGCGATCGGGCGTTCCCCCGGGTACGGGCGGCTGGCCGGGATCGACTGCGGTGGCCTCGCGGCGACCGGCAGGGCCACGGGAGATGAGGAGTACGACAAGGATGATCCGAGAGACTTCGTCCTCTGGAAGGGCGGCGACCGCGGCGCGGAGGCCGATGGCGCCGCAGCCGTGTGGGATTCTCCGTGGGGGCCCGGCCGGCCCGGCTGGCATCTCGAGTGCTCGGCGATGGCGATGCACCACCTTGGCGAAACGCTGGATATCCATACCGGAGGGGTCGACAACCTCTTCCCGCATCACACGAACGAGATCGCTCAGTCGGAAGGGGTGACCGGGAAGACGTTCTCGAACTTCTGGCTCCATGCCGAGCACCTTCTGGTGGAAGGCCGGAAGATGTCGAAGTCGCTCGGAAACTGCTTCACGATCCCCGAACTCGTCGAACGCGGATACGCGCCCTCCGCGATCCGGTACCTGCTGCTCAGCGGACACTATCGGACCCAGCTGAACTTCACCTTCGACGGCCTTAAGGCGGCAACCAAGGCCGTGACCCGCCTGCACGAGTTCAGGAACCGCGCGCGCGAGGCCGGCGATGCGGAGACCGATGCATCGAGGGACATCGAAGAAGCCGCGACGCGAGCAGGCGCCGCGTTCGAAGCGGCGATGGACGACGACCTGAACGTGAGCGAAGCGCTTTCAGCCGTGTTCGGGCTCGTCCGGGAAGCGAATCACCTGCTTGACGCTGCCCATCCCCGGGCCCCCTCGGGCACCGACGCCGCCCTCGCCGTGATCGACGCGTTCGACCGTGTCTTTGGGGTACTGGCCGTGAGGGACCGCGAGTCATCCGGTGGAGATGACGAGCTGGTCGCCTGGGCCACGGCCCGCGTCGGCGAACGCGAGCGCGCCCGGGCGAGCCGGGACTTCGCGCGCGCCGATGCGATTCGCGCCGAACTCGAAGCCCGTGGGGCGATCGTGGAGGATCTGGCGGACTTCACCCGCCTTCGGGTGGATGGGCGCACGATCCAGGTGCCGCGTCCGCTTCGGACGGCAAGATGAGGCGATGGCACCCGCGAACGGCGGTCGAATCGAACGCCCGAAAACACCTTGACGGTTGGCCGTGCCTACCCCTATGTTAGAAGACTATTGTGCGGAAGGGTCGCTGGCGTAGCTCAACCGGTAGAGCGTCGGATTTGTAATCCGGAGGTTGTGGGTTCGAGCCCCACCGCCAGCTCGGTCGAGTCGGACGAACAGCCGCCCCGAAGCGGCGAACCCTGGAACTCATCGATCGGGCGTCGATCGGGCGCCAGGTACCGGCGGTGGGGTACCGAAGCGGCCAAACGGGGCAGACTGTAAATCTGCTGGCTTATGCCTTCGGAGGTTCGAATCCTCCCCCCACCACCTTCACGAGACCACTGACGAAACAAGGGGCGTAGCCCGCGCGCGAGCAGGATGGAGCACCCGTTGCGGGGCACTCCGCCGAACCCGCAGTCCGAGAGGAGAACGAGGGGCGATGGCGAAGGAAAAGTTCGAGCGAACGAAGCCGCACGTG